>CALACF010000034.1 GCA_937890245.1 uncultured Flavobacteriales bacterium | reverse complement strand
CAAAGGTGTACAGCGCGGTACAGAACGTCTTGGGCGTCCGCCACGGAATGGCTTACAACTGCGTGCAAAACGCCGGCGCTCAGTGCGCAAAAATCCACCTTTTCCGCCCCCTTGCGCACGACAACCAACAGTGCCGTGTCCTTCCTGCTGCGCTCATCCCTGCAAAATGATTCGGCGAGCAAGCGCGTCGGGTTGTGAAATTCAATCGAGGGCAACACCTTGGTCAGCGCTGCTTGCCTGGATTCGTCAACGGCGTGAACCACCGTATATGGCGTGCCGACCACCTCGCCCGCGCGGGTCCTGGCCACCACTTCGCCCAGCTCCAATTCCAGCAACGCCCTGTCGTCGGCCGGCTGCCGCACCCCTGTAGGCACCAGTCCATAGTCAGCCCAATCCCCCCAATGCACCCCTGAAATTTCCCTTCGAGACGTCAGTTTTTCCGACAACCACAAGCCCAAGTCTTCAACCTCGCAGCGCCCGACTTCCAAGATTTCGCTGCGACTCTCGGGCGAGATGCACCAAGTCAACTGCAGGCCATCGCAAGCCACCCAAAGCAACAGAGGCGCTGCAGCTACAAGTTCTGTAGCCGGAACAGCGTGATGGAACGCTTCAATCGGGCCTTTAGACCGCGACCCTGGAGAATTATTGGCGCCAGTTGCCATCCACGTGGGCTTCGGTGAGCGACCCGAAACGCAAGGTGTCCTTCTTGACCTTGTCTCGGCCGAAAGGCGTGGGATCAACGACAACCACTGCCGACTGCCGCAATCCGCCGTCGCCTTCAATAACCGTGGTGTCGATCAAAAAGCGTGCGCCGCTCGATGGGCTGAAAGTCAATGAGTCCATGCTCAAGCGTGGCAATTTCTTCGCCGCGCGCCTCTCCGCCGTGAAATTCTCCGCGAAATACGACGTGTACAACGTGTCCCGCACCTTGTACGGGCTGTCATCCTCTGTGATCAAGGCCAATAAATCCGCTGCCTCCAGCCCCATTTCTACCGCCAACCCAGGAATATCCGAACGCTTCAACACGTATCCACCTTCGTAGCTCGCGCTCTCAGGCAAGGTGTCGTGGAAGGAACCGATCGAAAATTTCACAGGCATCTCAGGTGCTTTGATGAACGCTATCAACGTGTCAAAGTCATTTGTGTACGCGCCGTGTACTTCAAAGTAGGCCTTCTCTGCGTCGCGGATATCGGTCAAGCGCTGGATCGTCGTTTCTTCAAACTTGAGTTTTGCCTCCTGAAACTCAATCTCGTCGTCGATGCTGAAGTACACCGAGTAGACCAAAAAGATGGATGCCAATGTCCCCACAGCCATCAGCACCTTGTGCACCTTTTGCTCCAATCGGTCCATCACAAATGGAGAAATCAAGACACCCACACCGATTAGGATGAGCGAAGACACAAGCATCGCTAGCGGCTGGGTTTCAACATCGCCCGCGGCTACATACTTGATGAAGTAAAACATACCAGCAATGAAAAGCAGAGCGCTGATCACGTAGTTGCTGAGGGTGCGCAAAATCTGGTCCATGACTTACAAAATGGTGGTATTTCCGGGGCGTGAAGCTACTAAACCTCGCGCTCATACCACTACTTTGCCGCCCCATGGCTTCTAGAAATTCTGCAGAGCGGCTCCACGAGGCCTTCCCTTTTGAGCCAACTGCGGGCCAAACGCGGCTTTTAGACGCACTCGGCCGATTTCTCGATACCGACAAGGAGCGCTGTGTTTTGGTCATTCGCGGGTACGCAGGAACCGGAAAGACGACAAGTATGGGAACGCTCGTCAAAGTTTTACGTGAAATAAAGCGGCCTGTCGAGCTTCTCGCGCCGACCGGTCGCGCCGCCCAGGTCTTGAGCGGTTACGCGCGACAATACGCCAGCACCATCCACCGGAGGATCTACCAGCGAAAGGTCACGGCTGGCGGCGGGGCCGTCGCCACCATCGCGCCCTACAACAAGAAGCGCCCGGTATTCATCGTCGACGAAGCCTCCATGATCGGCCGCGACGCCGGGGTCCGAGGCCCGGGCTCGAAGATGACGAACCGTGATTTGCTCAGAGACCTCATCGATTACTGCTTTCAGACCCCCGGTGCACGCCTTATCCTCGTGGGTGACGATGCACAGCTTCCACCGGTCGGTGCGGATTATAGCCCTGCCCTCGATGCCCAAAGACTCACAGACGAATTCGACCTGCTCGTCGGCCGGTGCACCCTGAGTGAGGTCGTGAGACAGGCCCTCGAATCGGGCATCCTCCACAACGCCACCACCCTGCGCGGCTTGCTCGCCGCACCGGTCGCACCAAACGCAGCACCCGCGCCGATGGCCATTCCCCAACTCGAAACAGCGCGCTTCCCCGATCTCATGCGCCTGTCAAGCAACTCGAGCGATGCATTTGAAGACACATTGGGCAGTCTTTACAGCCAGTACGGTGAGGACGATGTGCTTGTCATCACACGCTCGAACAAATCGGCCAACCAGTACAACAACCAAATCCGCAGCCGGATTTTCGATCGGGAAGAAGAAATCGAGGTCGGCGACCGGCTTATGGTCGTCAAGAACAACTACACGTGGATTCGAAAAAACGACCAGATCCCTACCGACCTCATTGCCAACGGCGACACGGTCCGTGTCGAGCGCATCGTCAAGCGCTTTGAACGATACGGCATGCGCTACGCGGTGGCGGAGGTGTGCATGGTGGATTGGCCCGAAGCGGCATCCTTTGAAGTCTATCTGATGCTCGACGCATTGAATGTCGACGGTCCGAACCTGCCTTGGTCTAGGCTAGAAGAACTTCGCAGCAACATCTCGGCCGACTACAACAACAAGGGCAGCATCAGAAAAATCAGGCAGCTCGTCAACGAGGACCCGTGTTGGCAGGCTTTGCAAGTGAAATTTGCCTACGCCGTCACCGCCCACAAATCA
>CALACF010000033.1 GCA_937890245.1 uncultured Flavobacteriales bacterium | reverse complement strand
TTAGGCGCCACCGTATTCAGTGCGAGTCCTGCGATACCACGTTCTTCCCATCATGGTCGTATCGCACAGTCACAAATTCGCTTTCATCCACGTACCCAAGACGGGAGGGACCACGATAACCCACCTCCTCGGAAAGCTCGGCTTCACAACGAAGTGCTCGTGCATGAACCACATCAGGGCCGGTGATCTTCGCGCCCTGATGACTCCTGAGCTGTTCGACAGCTACTACCGGTTCGCCATCGTGCGCAATCCCTACGACCTCATGGTGTCGTTGTTCTACTTCGCCAAGAAAAGTAAGAGTTACCGAAGTCAGTCTGGAATCGGAGAGGAAGAGCTGTCCACGTTCGAGAATTTCATGCGGTGGAGGAGTAGCTTGGGCCACTCCCCTCAGGTGGCGTTCATGACGGAGTTAGACGACCATTCAAAGGAAATTGTAGACAAAATATGTCGGTTTGAGCAGTATGACCGAGATATTCGATCCGCAATCGACGCGATAAACGCCCGTGGCACCGCAAATCCTATCATCCTTCCCGAAGAGCTTCCCACGATGAATTCGACGCAGCACGCTCCATGGGAGGAGCACTACCAACCTGGCGACTTTTCGGCTCTCACGGTGGAATACATGTTTGCAGCCGATTTTGAATTTTTTGGATATCCGACCCTGAGCGCGAAGTAGTCGAGCGACCTGATCCTCAATCTGGCCAATTAACCGGTGCGAGTCCGACCATGGTCACCACTTTTATGAGACCCTTAACGAGACTGGCCCTGAGGGGCATCGAGATGTCCTCCGGCGACAAGGGCACCAAGCGCACCTTGATGCGGGACTGTCCGTGGCTGGAAAACATGGAACGCCCGGTGGCGCGGGTGGACGGCGTAATTCTGGTTTCCTTGTCAAAGAAGGCGGATTCACGTCCAGGCGCTATAAGGTACCTCGAATCGTTGCGCAGGGGAGGCAAGCGAATATTCCTGTTCGGCGCGTCGCACGCGAAGTTCTACCCTGGAACGCCGAACGCTTTCATGATCAGATTTGCCAGACTTTGACGCACCTGTAGCTCACCTGGACAGAGCAGCGCACCGCGAAGGTTTGAAGGTGCGCGTCCGGAAGATCAACCCAATTTCAGTCGGGTAGTTGCACAAATTGGACCGCACCTTGGCTCAGGATGCGGGCGGCTTGGCATGTACTCCCTCCACACGGTAGCCACGATTTTACCAGGCTTACCGGCAACCATGATGTGTCTCGTGTCGTAGACAGGTCCCCCAGGCTCGTGATCCGCAGGCCGCGTGATTGTGCTGGCCTTCCCCGGCACCTCAACCAGGGTGCCGTTTGCTAGGCCGTCCACGACTGTTTTGTAGATCCGCATCTGCATAGATTACAGAACCGATTTCTGAAGGCTCCGAAGCGAAAGACTCGAAGCGTGAGTGCCTGGGGGCACGCCAGTCTTCCAAACTGAAATAACGAGTTTGACCCTCGTGCGCTGCTCCATTTCGTAGACAATAAAGTGCTGGTGTTCTTACCTGCATGGAAGAAAAGATCGCGAAGGCCCTGAAGATCATCGAAGACGCGGTGGACAAGTTCAAGCCCATTGCTGTCTATGGCCTGACGTCTGGCGGCCACGATTCTCTCACTGTTCTCGGGATTGCCGCGAGGCATCCGAGGTTCACGTCGGCAGTCCACATCAATACCGGATTTGGTATCGAGGACACGCGCATATTTGTAAGGGAGACATGCGCCAGGGAAGGCTGGGCTTTGAAAGAGTACGAGGCCATGAAGAATACGCGGGCCGACGGCACGCCGGACCCCATGGACTACCGTGAGCTGGTCAGAAAATACGGATTTCCAGGACCCCCAGGGCACGGCCTCATGTACAATAGGCTCAAGGAGCGCCCGCTGAGGATGCTCATGCGGGATACGAAGAAGGGGCACCCTCGCCGCTCCCACGTCCTACTGATCACAGGATGCCGATCACAGGAGAGCACACGCAGGATGGGAAACACTGCGCCGGTCGACAAGCGCGGATCGTCAGTGTGGTTGAACCCCATCCACGACTGGTCAAAGGTCGAGTGTAACCAGTTTATCGACTACATGGGGTACCCCCGCAACCCGGTGTCAGACCTGATCCACAAGAGCGGTGAATGCCTTTGCGTGGACGAAAATACTCTTGTCAGGTCCGTGCAGGGGTGGAGACCCATCGTTGATGTCAAGGTGGGCGACAAGGTGCTGACCAGTGGCCTCCACGAGCACAAGGTGCTCAAGGTTCATCGGAACGGTGTGCAGCCCGTCGTGCGACTAAAGCCATATTTTCTCCCTGAGCTGATCGCGACGCTTAACCACCCCGTCCAGGTTGTGCCCTACGAATGCACAGGTAAGCGCGGAGCTAAGGTGATCGGATCTCCACAATGGCTGGAAGTGGGAGATGTCTTTGACGCATTCGTGCGGAACAAAGGTAAATCTGTTTG
>CALACF010000032.1 GCA_937890245.1 uncultured Flavobacteriales bacterium | reverse complement strand
GTCCGGCGCTTTTTTTGTGCGCAAAACTTGCGGCGGAAATTCTGAGATGCAAAGCGTACCTTAGAGGAGCTGATTTCACAACACCATGCTGAAGCATTTTTCACAGGCATTCGCTGCCACAACTTTCGCCTTTCTGGCGTTTTCCTTTGCGCCACAATTGCAAGCCCAATGCGTGGCCGATCACGATTTCGGGGATGTCACTTTGGGCATTTATCCCGACCAAACTTTGGGCGAGTACTTGGCGCCCGCCCAGCAGAATGTGTGGTTCACCGACACCTTGCATTTGGCGACGCCCACCGACACGGATGAGATGGACCTGGGCCTGCCATTCAATCTGATCATCGACAGCTTGGTGATCGTAGAGATCGTGCTCGTCAGTACATCCAATGATACGATTCAGCTGAGCGACTTGGGTCTCGAGCTTATTTGTAACAACAATGGAGATGCGCCCAACCCCTGTGCATTCTTGGGGAATTCTCAATACTGTGGCCTGCTGGAGGGAACGCCGCTTCAGGCGGACACCTTTCAGGTGCTGATCAACGTGGCGGGGTTTGCGACTTCGCAGTTCGGAATTCAGGCCGAACAGCCCTTGGCGTTCACCAACACCTTGATCGTGTCACCTTCTGCTGTCGGGGGCGGGTGTATGGATGCGGAGGCTTGCAATTTTGATGCGGACGCAACGATGGATGATGGGAGCTGCACGTATCCAGACTTTTGTTTTGACTGTGCTGACGAATGTATCTGCGACGAGGACAACGACGGGGTGTGCGATCCTTGGGAGTTTTACGGTTGCACAGAGGAATTGGCCTGCAATTACTCAGAGGTATACACGGAAGATGACGGGAGCTGCTTTTATGCCTTGCCCGGCTTCGATTGCAACGGCGGTTGTTTGGACGTGGTGAACGACGCGTGCGGGTTCGCCGAACCGATCGGATGCGGCCAATTGGTCGAGGCATCAACGGTGTGCGCGGATACCGCGGATGTTCCGTTTTGCGACCAATTCAACATAGGTGAGTACAGCCACGGCGGGCTGTGGTATAGTGTGATTGGCACGGGCGACTCGATGCTGATGACGCTCTGTTTCGAGGACACGGACTTCGACACTTACTTGAATGTCTTCGACGGGGTTTGTGGTGGTTTGAACTGCGTGGCAGGCAACGACGACCAGTCAGAGGCCAGTGCTTTTGACAGCCCATGCGGAGAGAACTTTCTCGCCTCTGAGGTCCAGTTCTTGAGCGACGAAGGGGTGGAGTATTTCATCCATATTTCCGGTTCTAATGCGGTCAACCCGGCTGCGGGCGGCTTTGATTTCGTGATGGTTTGCGACAATGTTGTGGTGCCGGGATGCACCGACCTGCAAGCGTGTAATGGCAACCCATGGGCGACCATTGAGGACGGATCTTGCGAGTACACGTCTTGTGCAGGCTGTGATATTCTCGGGGCATGCAATTACGATTCGACCGCGGTCATCTTAGATATGAGCCTGTGCGACTTCAGCTGCTACGGCTGTATGGATCCTGCAGCTTGCAACTTCAGTACCGATGCAACCATTGAAAGTGGTTTGTGCGAATTCATCTCATGTGCAGGTTGCATGGACCTGGTCGCATGTAACTATGACTCGGCGGCAACGCTCGAAAGTGGACTGTGCGAGTTCATCACCTGCGTCGGTTGTATGGATCCTGAGGCGTCGAACTACGACGAGGGCGCCACGGTTGACAATGAGTCATGCACCTATTGCGGCCTTGCTGTTGATTCAGTTTGGGTCGTTGATCCCTTGTGTTACCTGGGTGAGAATGGCGCTGTTGGCGTCCAAGTCTCTGGGGCCATCAGCGACTCGGTATGGTTTGTCTTGACGGGTATTTCGGGAAGTATCAGCGATTCGCTGGGTGCATTTGACGGTTTGATGGCCGGGCCGTTCGAGGTGGAGATCTTCGATGGAGATTCGAGCTGTTCTGCTTTGGCCTCCATGGTATTGGTTGATCCGCTAGAAATGCAACTGGCATGGACAAGCGACAGCACCTCCTGTTTTGATAGCGTTGATGGTGGGCTGAACGTGTCGTTGGTGGGTG
>CALACF010000031.1 GCA_937890245.1 uncultured Flavobacteriales bacterium | reverse complement strand
GACTGTGCCGACATCATGGCCGGTGAGATGCCTTGGGAGGATTGGTCTTACTTCATCATGTCGAATGGCTCGATGTCCGGAACGGGTATCTACGCTGGATCGAACTTGACGATGACCCATCAGCCTTTGAACTACTACTACGGCTTCCAGGTCGGAGCCGGTGCGAACAACCAGAACGCCAACTACGGCGCGAGCGCTTGGTTCTACTGGAGTGGAGAGATTGTAGTCGACGGCGTGAGCCAAGGCCAACAGGCCTCTTCTGGTGACGTGGCCATGGACCTCGATTGTGCACTCCCTTGGAGCATCGAGAACCAGTACACTGCTTCAGACGACTGTGGAAACTCAACGGTCTTTACCTACACCGATGCCGGAACAGGCGAAGTGACGGGCGAAGGAGCGACGGTTTCAGGTGGACAGGGCCACACGCCATACGAGATCACCACGGGTGCCTCTGGCTTGAAGGATCCAATCCGCATCACTGGCCTCATGCCGAACCCAACCACGGATGTGGCAACACTCGGATTTGTGGTGGTCGAAAACATGCGGATTCGCATCGACCTCTACACGATGTCCGGTGTACTCGTCCAGGGTTTGTTCGACGGAACGGCAGGCGCCAACCAGCAGTACTTGCTCGACATCGATGTCTCTGGCCTCGGAAGCGGCATGTACCAGATCCGCATCAGCTCGAGCAGCTACATGACGGTGAAGAAGCTCTTGGTGACGCAGTAAGCTGTCAGCATGAGGTGGTCTAGCCTCTTGAAAAATTTGGAAAGCCGGTCCCGCAAAGGGGCCGGCTTTCTGATTTTCACAGTTATTATTGCCGGCACTTTATCGCCAAACACAAGACGATGCCGAAGATTTCTACCAAGGGCCAGCAGATGCCCGACAGTCCCATACGCAAGCTTACCCCCTTTGCCACTGCAGCAAAACAGGCGGGCAAGCGCGTGTTGCACTTGAACATAGGTCAGCCGGACATTGAAACGCCCGAGGTGGCTTTGGAGGCCCTGCGCGGCTTGGACCGAACAGTGATCGAATACAGCCCCAGCGAGGGTTTTGCCAGTTACCGCGAGGGCTTGGCGGCGTACTATTCGACGGTTGGCGTGAACGTGACCCCTGAGCAGATCTTGGTAACCACCGGTGGAAGCGAGGCGCTTGTTTTTGCATTTATGGCGTGCCTGGAACCAGGCGATGAGGTCATCATCCCCGAGCCTTTTTATGCCAATTACAACGGCTTCGCCCAAACCGCCGGTGTGAAAGTCATCCCGGTGACCGCCAGCATCGACGACGGTTTTGCCTTGCCTCCAGTCGAACAAATCGCATCGAGAATAACGTCGCGCACGCGCGCTTTGTTGATTTGCAACCCCGGCAACCCCACCGGCTACGTATACACTGACCAGGAGCTGGGCTCGATCCGAGATCTGGCCATTGAACACGACCTGTACCTCTTTGCGGATGAGGTTTACCGCGAGTTTTGCTACAGCAACACGCTGCCCACCTCGGTGATGACCCTCGAGGGCTTGGACGACAACGTCGTAATGATCGACTCGGTTTCGAAGCGCTACAGTATGTGCGGAGCACGGGTAGGGGCGCTGGTGACGCGCAACGAGGCGGTGCGCAAGGCCTGCATGAAGTTTGCCATGGCCCGCTTGTCGCCCCCGACACTGGGGCAGGTGGCCGGGGAGGCCGCCTTGAAAACGCCAGCCAGCTATTTCACCGAAGTGAAAGCCCAGTATGTCGAGCGAAGAGACGCCCTTGTCGGCGGATTGAATGCCATAGAGGGCGTGTTATGCCCCTTGCCAGGTGGTGCCTTCTATTGTTTGGTCCAGTTGCCGATTGATTCGAGCGACAAGTTTTGCCAATGGATGCTCGAGCACTTTGATCTCGACGGCGACACGGTCATGATGGCCCCCGCCACGGGTTTTTACGCGACGCCAGGCGCTGGGCGTGACGAAGTGAGAATCGCCTACGTTTTGGAGCTGGGCTTGATCAGGCGAGCAGTCGAAGTTTTGGCGGCGGGCCTTGCAGCCTACCCCGGGCGCGCCTGACGCTTTGCGGGCGGGGTTATGACTACCTTGCTCGGATGAATAAATGTGCTTTTGCCTGTGCCTCGGTTGTATTGACCTTGGTTTTTGCGGCCTCTGGAACCGGACAAGTGTCGGCTGCGACCACGGCAGACACGACCACTGTTCAGACCTTCACCTTCGAGGCGCAGAACAACCCGGACGCCAATTACGACAGCCCCGGGAAGCGCTGGTTTGACTTCCCCGCCTCTGACAACGGTGCGGTGTACGGCAAGGTGCTTATGGACTATACCTTGAAGTGTTTCGAGGATGGAACCGCTGGCGGATTGGGCTATGCCTGCGGCGAGTGGGATTACTTGACGTACACGTATTTGTACGAGCACACCGGTTTACTGGACTCTACGGCCATCCACCACGGGGGGAAGCTACTCGCCGATCAGAACTTCGAGCAGGCAGACTTGTTGCCCTTTTTCGAAGGGGTGGCAGATTCTGTATGGGTACCGGCATCTGCGATTTTTGCTGCAGAGGTGATGAGTGAAGAGGCAGCGATGCCCGCTGGAAATGAAGCTGCAACAGCAGATGTAGAGTTGTTGCCAAGGTCGCAATACATGTGGACTGCAACTGAGCTGGAAGCTCTAGGAGCGGGGGAGGCCGGGCCGATTCATCGCTTGGAGGTCTCCGGCTGGGGTTATGCGGTGGCCCGACGCTTGGATGTTCGATGGGCCTTGAGCGCGGACACGTCTTTGACCGCGTGGACAGGGGATTTGCAAACGGCGTTTGCCTATCCTCTGGATGCCGATGGCGGCGTGGGCCAGAACAATCCAGACGTTTTGAGCTTGCTCTTGTCACCGCCTATTATGTGGGATGGGTATTCCAATATTGTACTGGACTTTTCAGTTGAAGGCCTTGTGTCGCCGGCACTTTGTCTCGGGGATGAAATGCCGGGACGGGCGTGGGCTACAAATAATCAGGACGCGTTTGTGGAATTCACAGCGCCCGACAGAATTTCCGTAGATCCAGAGGCATTGGCCGGCCTAGACAGCGCCATCACCATCGAGTGCTGGGTAAACGGAGAGGTGGCGTTGCAGCCTGAAGATGGAACGCTCTTCGAGGGCATCAATGCGGCTGGAGAACGGATTGTGAATGTGCATTTGCCGTGGAGCAACGGGCGCGTGTATTGGGATTGCGGGCAGGATGGGGGCGTTGACCGGATTGATGCTCAAGCGGAAGAGGAGGATTATGCTGGCCATTGGGTGCATTGGGCTTTCACAAAGGATGTGGCGGCTGCGACCATGCACATATATAAGAACGGCGAGCTCTGGCATTCGGGTGAAGACAAGGACCACGCGATTCTGGGCATCGTGAAGATGAATCTGGGCTCGTCCGCAGGCTGGTCCAATTTTTATAACGGCAGCGTCGATGATTTTCGAATCTGGGACGCGGCCTTGACGCCCGATGTCATCGCAGCGTGGATGGACCGGGTGCCCGATGCGAGCCATCCGCAGTACGAAGAATTGCTGGTTTCCTACACCTTCGAAAACGGCAACGGTGCGCCTGAGACAAATCTTGCGGCTTTTGCCAATGGTGGTAGCAGCGAAGGTGGCCCCGGCTACCACCACGGAACGACGCTCCGCAAGGGGCATGCTGCGCGCGCGCTCCACAAAGGGGGCGGCCCGCAATCATTCAGGCCGCGCATTAAATTTGCCCGTGGGCAGTACTTAGTGGGAATCGTTGACGGCTCAATGCTCGAAATACAACCGGTCGCACCGGCCAGCCTCAGCTCATGGTCGCTGGTCAGCATCGCGGATGGTGGCCTTGGCAATGCGGGTGCAGGCAACACTTCGGTTGCCATGACCGACATAAGCTACCACCACCTTCCAGGGGCGACTTACAGCATCACGCAGACGGGCGATACCGCGGCCAGCTATCCGATCTCAGGCCTTCAAAGCACAGTCTACAATGAGGAGCTGACCTACTACGGAGCGCCGTTTGATGTGGTGAACCGGGTGGAGCTCAATCGATTCATAACGCCATATGGAATTGGCCTAACGCTCGGGGATGATGGCTGGACTTGGACGTCCGATGTCACGGACTACCTGCCTTTGCTTCGCGATAGCGTGGAGTTGCAGGCCGGAAATTGGCAAGAGCTACTCGACCTCAAGTTCCGCTTCATCGAAGGCGAACCCGCGCGTGAGGTCCTCGACGTAGAGGCCTTCTGGAAGGGCAAGTTCTACCTGTCGAACTTCGACGAAACCGTCGCTCCTCATGTTTACACGCCACAGGCGGGCGAAGAGATGTGGCGGTTGGTCACCCGCGCTTCGGGCCATGATTTCGGCTCCGGCAATAATTGCGGAGAGTTCTGCGAAAATACGCACCGCGTCAAGGTCGATGGCCAGGAGTATTGGGACTGGGAAATCATGCGCGAATGCGGGGACAACCCACTCTTCCCGCAAGGTGGAACTTGGATCTATGACCGCGCGGGCTGGTGCCCGGGCCTGCCTACGGACACGCGCGAGATGGAATTGACACCTTACGTCGCTGGACCGGCAGCTCCTGGTGCGCTGGCCGAGCCCTTCACCGTGGAGTACGACGTCGACTACGACCCCTACGGGAACTACCGTTTTGAAGGGCAAGTCATAGCGTATGGCCCCGCACTTCACGACGTCGATGCGGAGCTCGTCGAGGTACTCGCCCCGAGCGACAACAAGGTCCACAGTCGATTCAACCCGATCTGTGACCACCCACGCGTGGTGCTGCGCAATAGTGGGAGTGAACTTCTTACTTCATGCACAATCATCTTCGGCCGCCCCGAATCTCCTCAGACTTTCAACTGGACAGGTGAGCTCGCCTTCCTTGAGCAGGAGGAAGTTGTGCTGACGACCGAAGATGAATTGGCATGGTACATGGAAGGAGAGGATTCAGACGCTCAAGAAACGCTGAGCTTTTTCGCGCAGGTCAGCGGTCCCAACGGAGGCAGCGACGAAGTCGCCTGGAACGACGAGGTTCACTCTGCCTTCCAGCGCCCACCGACTTACACGTACATGGATGACCCCGAGGACGCAGACGACAACCGGCTCATCATTTGGGTGCGGACGAATTCGGCGCCCACTGAAACTTCAGTGCGACTAACCAACACAGACGGCACGGTCTATTTTGAACGTCAATATTTCGAGGCGGGCACCAACCACAAGGACACGATCTACCTCAATCGTGGCTGTTACGCCTTTGAAGTTTTCGACACCGACGACGACGGCATTGCCTTCTGGGCAAACGATGATGGCAGTGGATTTATCCGCTTGCGAAAGGCGGGGGGGAACTTCAAGACCTTTGAGTCGGATTTTGGTGCGGGCATCCTCCACCATTTTCACTTCGAAACGAATCTTGTCAACGACATCGATGAGACCCTTTCTGTCAACGTGCCGTTGCTATTTCAGCTCGACGTTTTTCCCAACCCTGCCAGCGATCGATTGCATTTTTCACTTGAGGGGTTGGCTACTGGCCGTGTGGATTGGGCTGTGTACGAGATTATGGGGCGCCGCGTGTCACAGGGCCGACTGCATGCGAGCGCCGGGCAGAACCTTAGCGGAACGCTCCCGATGACCGGTAGAAGTTCCGGGATTTACGTGGTGGAGTTCAAAAACAGGGGGTCTGTGGTGAGAAGTCGAGTAATTATTGAGTGACACCCCTCTTGTCAGGTGGGGGTGTTGGCGTAATTTTGCGCTTATGTCGACTTACCGCACAAAAGCCATCGAGGATGTTATGGGGCGTTCCCCCAAATTCCCGAAGACGCCTTCTTCAAAGATCTCGGACTACTACGGTGAAAACGCCTTCACACTGGAGTCCATGCGTGAGCACCTCACTGAGGAGGCTTTCTACCATGTGATGGACGCAATCGAGAAGGGTGACCGGATTGATCGCAAAGTCGCCGACCAAATCGCCTCGTCTCTTAAGGAGTGGGCCATGGCGCGTGCAGTAACCCACTACACGCACTGGTTCCAGCCACTCACGGGTAGCACTGCTGAAAAGCATGACAGCTTCATCACACCCGACGGCCGCGGTGGCGCAATCGAACGCTTCGACGGCACCCTCCTCGTTCAGCAGGAGCCCGACGCCTCCTCATTCCCGACCGGCGGAATTCGCGCAACCTTCGAGGC
>CALACF010000030.1 GCA_937890245.1 uncultured Flavobacteriales bacterium | reverse complement strand
ACGCCCTTCATCATCGGCTTCAGTGTGATTTTCTCCATGGCCGGGGTCTTCCTCGGACTGGTCATTTTCCAGATGGACTTTGTGATCATTATGACGATGATTGGCATCATATCGCTGGCCGGCGTGGTGGTCAACAACGCCATTGTGTTGATCGACTACACCGAATTGCTGATCACACGGCGAAAGCGCGCACTGGAAATGGGGCCAGATGACATCCTGCCCTTCGCGGAAATTGTCCCCCTGATCATCGAGGGCGGCAAGACCCGGATGCGCCCCGTGATTTTGACGGCCATCACAACAGTCCTCGGACTGCTGCCGCTCGCCCTTGGCATCAACATCGATTTCACCACATTGCTCACCGAATACGACCCCAATATCTACATCGGAGGGGACAACAATATGTTCTGGAAGCCGATGTCTTGGACCATCATTTTTGGACTCACATTTGCCACATTCCTCACCCTGTTGGTCGTGCCGGCTATGTATTGGTACCTCACGCGGATCGAGCATAAATACATCAAGCGTCTGCCGGTGAAGGCGTAGTTTTGCAGCGCCAACGCGCCCAACGCGCATCGGCGTGCAACAATGAGCGACTCCCTCAAGCACGAATGCGGCATCGCACTGCTGCGTTTGAAAAAGCCCCTGGAATTCTACCAGGAGAAATACGGTTCTGCCTTTTACGGCTTGAACAAGATGTATCTCCTGATGGAGAAGCAGCACAACCGGGGCCAGGACGGCGCCGGGCTCGCCAACCTTAAGATCAATGTGCCGCCGGGCAAGCGATATATCTCCAGGGCGCGGTCCAGTGAAAAGCAGCCTATCGCGGACGTTTTCAGCCAGATCATGGGCCGCTTCGAAGACTTGGAGGAAAAGCATCCTGAGCGACTCAACGACACCAAATGGCTTTATGAAAACGTCGCCTTTACAGGTGAAATTTTCCTGGGACACTTGCGCTACGGCACCTACGGCGGAAACTCCATTGAGAGCGTCCACCCGTTTTTAAGACAGAACAACTGGCGCACACGCAACCTCGTGCTCGCCGGAAATTTCAACCTGACCAACGTCGACGAGCTCTTCGACATCCTCATCGACCTGGGCCAACACCCCAAGGAAAAAGCCGACACCGTCACGATCTTGGAGAAGGTCGGGCACTTTCTGGATGTCGAGGTTGAATTGGCCTTCCAACGATACAAGGAAGCGGGCCACGACCACCGCAAGATCACCGAGTTGATCGGCGACAGCCTGAACCTCGAACATGTGCTCACCCGGGCTTCAGAGCTCTGGGACGGCGGTTACGTTATCGGCGGCATGGTCGGCCACGGCGATGCCTTCATCATGCGAGACGCCGCTGGCATCCGCCCGGCATTTTGGTACGAGGACGACGAAATTGCGGTGGCCGCCTCCGAGCGCCCCGTGATCCAAACGGCCTTCAACGTCAAGGCTTCCGAAGTGAACGAGCTCCAGCCAGGCCAAGCCTTCATCATCCGTAAAAACGGGGATACCTGCCTTTCGCAAGTCCGTGAAGCAGCAGCCGTGCCGCGCAAATGCTCGTTTGAACGCATCTATTTCTCGCGCGGAAACGACGCAGACATCTACAACGAGCGCAAGGCCCTGGGACGCACACTCGTCCCCCGAATTTTGAAGGCCATCAAGCACGACGTCGACAACACCGTCTTCAGTTTCATCCCCAACACCGCGGAAACCTCCTTTTACGGGATGGTCCAAGGCCTTGAGGATTATGTCAATGAATCCAAGGTCGCGCGACTCCTCAAACTCGGTGCCAACCCAAGCGAGGACGACATCCGTACCATCATCAGCGAACGGACGCGCGCCGAAAAAGTAGCCATCAAGGACGTCAAACTCCGGACCTTCATCACCCAAGACAGCTCGCGTGACGACCTGGTCGCCCACGTCTACGACGTCTCGTACGGAACGGTTCGCCGTGGCGTCGACCACCTCGTCGTAATCGACGACAGTATCGTGCGCGGCACGACTTTGAAGAAAAGCATCCTCAACATCCTCGACCGGCTCGGACCCAAGAGCATCGTCGTCGCGTCGAGCGCTCCGCAAATCCGCTTCCCGGATTGCTACGGCATCGACATGGCACGCATGGGCGACTTCATCGCCTTTCAAGCGGCCGTCAGTCTGATCAAAAAACAAGGGCGCGATGGCCTGTTTCAGGAAGTATACCTCGCGTGCAAGGCCGAGCTCGAAAAGCCGCTCGACGCGCAACGCAATGCCGTACTCGCCATCTACGACGGTCTCAGCCAGTCTGAGATTTCCGATGAAATCTCAATTCTTCTGACCCCTGATCACGTCAAAGCAAAAGTAAAAATCATCTACCAGAGCTTGGACGGACTTCGAGCGGCCATCCCAGGCCACACGGGGGATTGGTATTTCACAGGGGACTACCCCACGCCGGGCGGAAACCGCGTGGTCAACCGGGCATACATGCATTGGAAGGACGGCTCGAACAAGCGGGCTTATTGAACAAGCGGGCTTATTAACGAGCGACGCAGACTTAAACCAAGTCGGCAATGCTCAGGCGGTTGAGCACCTCCAGATTTGCATCGCGCACCTCGGCCATGCTCCGGCGCAAGCCACAGGTCGCTTCCGTGCAATCGTCACATTTCTCGTAGTAATTCAGGCTGACACATTTCAGGGGCGCAATCGGCCCATCGATCAGGCGCACCACCTTGGCGAGCGAAACGTCTTCGGGGGCCATCTTCAAGTAGTAGCCACCCATCGGTCCGCGGCGCGCCGCGAGCAAGCCCGCCCGGCGCAACTCCGCCAAAATCTGCTCCAGAAATTTCACGCTCATCGGCGCGCGCTCAACAATCCGAGGAATACTCAGCGGATTCATTTCCACGCCGGGTGATTTGGTCTGCGACTTTACGTATTCACTTGTCAGCACCGCCAAGGCACGAAACGCGTATTGAGCTTTCTTGCTGAGCATTCCGCAAATATCGGCCTTGGTGTCTATTGCACAATAACCCGTGAGACGCGTTCTGCATCATCCCAATTCCCCTTCACGATGTACATTCCCGATGGAAGATTGGAGACTTGGAGACTTCCATTCGCACATTGATTGGCCTCAAAAGCTGCCACAACAGTACCCTTCATGTCCAAGACTTGCACCTGGTTTGGCGCCCGGTTTTCGTCCCAACCCACCGTGAACATGTCCACCGCCGGATTCGGCCCCACGTTCAACTGCAACGGCGCCATGTTCGCGGTCTCCAGCCCCAACGTGTAGCCGCCAAACCAAGCAAAAGCCGAGCCACTGTACACCTCGACGCTGTCAACATCCGTCACTACAATTTCCTCATGTATAAGCACAGGAAAAATCTCGCCATCGACATAGTAGTCCACGCGGCTGGTCAAAGTGTATGAGGTATCCCCGCCGTAAGCTTCTGCTGTGTTCATTGACCATGTGACGCGCAAGACCTCGTCGTATGTGGTATCAGCGGGATGGTAGAGCGTGCCCCAGCCATCGACCGTAGCCTCGAAATTTCCATCTGCAACATACTGCGTGCCTCCAATATCCGTGTCCATGCTGTAGTAGTCGGAAAAGACGTCGCCGTAGTGCACAGGCCAAATCCACGTCACAACAGGATCATCATAGGCCGCCGCTGAAAGCGTTGCTTGCACTACATTTCCGTACTCCACCGCTGAGTCTTGCGCGCTGGCAAATCCCATGTAATTCGGCTGGCTCACGAGCCAATCCGCATCCGGGAAGGATGCGGAAAAAGGAGAGTTCCCAGCCGGTTCTATGGTCGTATTAAAGAAAAATGTACCGCTGTACTCAGTGTAATCCCAGACCTGATTCTCCCCTCCCGCAGGTATCAGAACTTCCTCCGCAGTCCCGTACAATGCCGCGGTAACGCCCGAGCCAAACTGGGGCTGGTGCAAGACGGTTTGGGCCTGGGTGGTAGCGATCGTCAACGCAGTGAGCGCTGTAAGGCTGAGCGCTGAAAACAGTGAACGAACCGGAATGTA
>CALACF010000029.1 GCA_937890245.1 uncultured Flavobacteriales bacterium | reverse complement strand
CCGCAAAAAATGTCGATCGAATGGCCAACCTGATCGAGGACCTCGATGTTATTTCAAAGATGGAGGCCGGGCGTCTCGAGATTTATTCTGAGCCCTTTGACCTCGGCGAGCTCGTCAGTGATGTGGTCGAGGCGATGGAGGTCAAGGCTGAGAAAGTCGGGATTGAAATCAGTATCAAGACGCCCGCAGTGCGAAGTTTGGAAGTGGCGGGCGACCGCGCCAAGATTGAGCAAGTGCTCACCAATCTTATTTCCAATAGCCTACATTACGGTGTAGAGGACGGCAGTACCGAAGTTCGATTTTACGATATGGAGGAGCAAATCCTCGTTGAGGTGGCCGACAATGGAATTGGCATAGAGGAAGAGAACCTTCCAAGGATTTTTGAGCGCTTCTATCGGGTCGACAAAAGTCGGTCTCGGAATGCCGGCGGCAGTGGGCTCGGGTTGGCGATTGTGAAGCATATCGTCGAATCGCAGGGCCAGAGCATTTCTGTGCGCAGTACGTTTCAAGAGGGGTCGACCTTTACTTTTACGCTCGCAAAAGCCTGACTACTGGCGACAACGCAAGGCGACTTTCCGCGCTATTGCTGCTGCATCCAACCTGTGCCGGCGCCGTTGACCATGGGGTTGGCCGCGCGCTCTGCGCCAATGGTTGTGCTGGGACCGTGGCCGCACAAAACAACGTAGTGGTCGGGCAAGGAATAGAGCTGCTCGACGATGGAACGGACCAGCGTGGGCGCGTCCCCGCCCGGCAAATCTGTCCGACCCACGCTGCCTGAAAACAACACGTCGCCGTTGATGACATGGCCGCGCTGATGGTCGACGAAGACCACGTGGCCCGCTGCGTGGCCCGGTGTCAGCCGTACTTCCAATGCACAGTCATCCCACTTGAGTGTCGCGCCCACCTCCAAGTCTTCGATCGGTGGCGGCGGCAAATCTAAATCCACACCGTACATCTGCGCGGCTGGCAGCGCCATATCATAAGTCGGCCGGTCCAATGGGTGGATTCGCGGCGACAAGCCGTAGCGCTCGAGCATCCCAGCGCAGCCCATGACGTGGTCAAGGTGGCCGTGGGTCAGAAGCACCGCTCCGGGTTCCGCCTCGAGCTCCCCAAGCGCCCGCTCGAATTTAGCCCACTCCTCGGGGTTGGACATGCCAGGGTCGATCACCAGAACGCGGCCGGGGGCCATCGGCCACAGCACCGTGTTCTCTTGGAATGCGTTGAATGCGAGCGTTTTCATAAGGCAGATGTAGGCTTGCAAGATGCAACGCAGGCGTGTACCTTGGTTGTCGATGTTGCAACGTGCCCTCCGTGTCGTTTTTTTGTGCCTTATACTGCTGAATATCAGCACTTTATTTGCGCAATTTCACGACGGAACCAACATGCAGTTTGGGCAGCAACGCGTTCAATACCGGAACTTCACGTGGCTGTACTACCCCGGCGACTTCTTCCAGGTTTACTACTACGAGGGCGGGCGCGACTTGGCGGGCTACGCCTTCGGGTCATTGCAAGGCCAACTCGAGGCGGTCGAAGATTTGTTCAAGGCCAACTTGGACGGCCCCGTTCAGGTCCTCATTTTCAACAAGCACGCCGATTTCAGACAGAGCAACATCGGCATTTCCACTGCGCAGGAGAGCAATATTGGGGGCACGACCCGGATCGAAGGTGGGAGGTTGTTCGTGTGGTTTGATGGCGACCACGCCTCATTCAATCGGCAGCTCAGCGCCGGACTGCACCGCTTGATGATACGGCAGTTGCTCTATGGCAGCGACTGGAAAGAGTGGGTGAAAAACGCATCGTTGCTGAGCTTGCCGGACTGGTACGAAGATGGCTTGGTCGCGGCTTTGAGCAAGGCTTGGGACCCTGGACTGGAGGCGCGATTGGCCGACCTAATTTTACGTGGAAAACTGCCTGTGGTCGGACTGCTCGAAGGCGATGAGGCCGTTGAAGCGGGCCGCTCCTTATGGGATTACATCATAGACACCTATGGCCGGGCTGTCATTCCGCAAGTGCTGAACGCAGTGCGTAGTGGCCGAAGTGTCGAAGCGGGCTTTCGCATGCTCGGCCTGGACGCTGCCCAACTTTTATCCTCTGCCCAGCTCTACCAATTCCAATCCCTAGGACTGGAGCCCACCCTCGCTCTGAAGTTGGGCGCCGGCAGCGTGCAAGACCGCCCGGACCGCAAGACGCGACGCCGCATGGGAGAGGTTCCCGCCCGTTCGAAAAAACAGCTCAACTATACCGCCCTCAGGCCTTCGCCCGATGGGCGCTTCGCCGTCTCCGTATCGGACCAGCGAGGGCAAGCCAGTCTCTGGCTCCACGACATCAACAGCGGCTCGACCCGCCGCATAGCTCGCTACGATCACAAGCTGCCGCGCATCGTAGATCCGACTTGGCCCGTCCTCGCTTGGCATCCATCCGCCCCCATGCTGGCGAGCATACACGAGGAGAAGGGCCGGGTTTGGCTCACCACCACGAACGTTGAAACAGGCGATCAAACTGAGCGCGAGCTCTTCCGCATCGAAAAAGTCATCGCGCTTGACTTCTCGCCTGACGGGCATGATATCGTGTTCAGTGGGGTGCGAAATGGCGTCTCCGATCTTTACCTATACCGCATTCTCGCCGCATCGCAGTCGCCCCTTTTCAACGACAGCTTCGACGATTTGCACCCCCGCTTCACGCCCGATGGCCAGTCCTTGGTCTTCAGCTCGAATAGGCCCAGCGTTCCAAATCGGGCGAGCGCACCCGCGCGTGGACAGGTGAGCACACCCGCCCAGGCCCACCACGATCTCTACCTCTACTCGCTAGAAAGCGGCGACATCGAACGGCTGACCGACACGCCCGAAATCGACGAGCGCCAGCCCCAAGCGCTCGGCGGACAACGCTTTGTATTCCAACGACCCGATGACCCTACCTCACTTCATCTGGCCTCCATCGACAGCGTCATTCAGTCCGTCGATACGACTGTGCATTACCGGCAGTTCACCCGGATCGAGCGGGTTGTGGATTGGGATCTGCCGCCGCTCGATTGCCAGATGCTCAGCCCGACCCAATGGGGGGGCTTGTTCTTGGAGGATGGCCGGCCCAAGTGGAGAACGGGTGTGCTGACCGATCCTTCATTGGCCTCAGACCCCAACAGCCCCCAGCAACAAGGCCAAGCTGACCTGCGCGCCAACGAACGCCACGAGGCACCGCCCGTTTTCTCCTCGGACCTGCGCCCCTACCAAGTCGATATCAACCGGTACGTCTTCGAAAGCGAGCGCGATAGCCAACGTGAACAGGAACGCGCACCCGCACCCGGCGCCCAAGTTGGAGACGGAGCCTCAACCGCCGCTGTCCGCAATCCCGATCCGTCCCAAACGCCCCGGGTCACGCTTCCAAAACCGCGGAACTACCATCTGAACTATGCTGTAGACCAGATCCTCAGCCAGGTCGACAACACCTTCTCAACAAGTTTTTACCAGCCCATTTCGGACCCTGCTTCGGCGAGCCCTGGTCTTGGCGGATTGCTGAAAATTGGCGTGAGCGATGTGTTCGAAGACCGGCGCTGGGTGGGTGGCGTCCGATTGGCCGGAAGCCTGGAGAACAGCACCTTTGCCTTGAGTTTTCAGGATTTGACAGAGCGCGTAGACAGGCAGTGGATCATCGAGCGGCAGGGCTACGAGAGCCTCATCGACGGCGGGGATGGCATCATTCGCGTCCACACCCACGCCTTGCACCACCGCCGGACCTACCCGTTTTCCGAGGTGGCCAGCATGCGATTCACAGCCACATACCGCCTGGACCGGACCGCGTACTTGGCGACCGACCCCTTCAACCTCAGCCGCGACAACCTCTACCAAAACGGCTTGGGCGGAGACATTGCCCTGGTCTATGACAACACCTATTCGCGCGGCCTGAACCTGCCCAACGGAACCCGCGCCAAGGCATGGATCGAGTACCTCGCCGAGCCAGGTTCCAAAGGGCAGGCCTTTTCGACCTTGGGATTTGACGCCCGCCATTACGAAGCATTGCACAAGCGCATGACCCTCGCTTTTCGCGCGGCGGCCAGCACAAATCTTGGCTCGCGCCAACTCCTTCACTACCTCGGCGGCGTGGACCGCGCGCTGATCCCGCTGGTCAACCAAGACCTGGCCATCCCAAAGGGCGAATTTGTCTACCAGACCAACGCAACGCCCATGCGTGGATTCTACCGCAACACCCGCAGCGGGAGCTCCTTCGCGCTGTTGTCTGCCGAATTGCGCTGGCCGCCGTTCACGACATTTTTCCAGCCCACCACGTTGAATCCGCTGCTTGAGAACTTTCAAATCGTCGGTTTTTCCGACATCGGCGCGGCCTGGACCGGCGCAGATCCTTACAATGAGGACAACGAATTCAACCACGTCACCGTCAGCCAAAATCCTGTGACTGTCACCGTGAACAACAACCGCGAACCCATCATTTGGGACTTTGGTTTCGGCCTCCGCGGGCAATTCCTCGGCTACTTCGTCCGTGCGGACTGGGGCTGGGGCGTAGATGACGGCCTACTTTTAGACCGCGTGTTCCAACTCTCCCTGACCACCGACTTCTAATCCTGCGAACCAACATGGCATCTGTCGACATCCCCCTGAACCTATCGACCATCCTGACCCTCGTCATGATCGGCGCCATCGCTGGCATACTTTCCGGCTTCGTTGGCATCGGTGGCGGCGTGGTCATCGTGCCGGCGCTCATCTTTTTCTTTGGCCTCAGCCAAGTCGCAGCGCAAGGCACATCGCTCATGCTGATGCTCCCACCCATCGGCGCGCTGGCGGTGATGAACTACTGGAAAGAGGGCGTCGCGGACCTACGCATGGCGGGCATCATGGCCGTCGCGTTCGTCATCGGTGGATACTTCGGGAGTAAACTCGCCCTACAATTGCCCCCTGCAAAAGTGAAATTGGGCTTTGGAATATTCACGTTATACGTCTCATTGCGTATGATTTACACAGGAATAAAGACGTCAACATGGAGCTGAATTTGAAGGCCAATTGGTATGCAGCCGCCGAAGGCATCCACACCCGCGTTGTCGCGCATCGCCGCCATTTGCACGCCCACCCTGAGCTGTCCTTTGCCGAGCACGCCACCTCGGACTATGTGGCTGCCAGCCTTCAAAAAATCGGCATCGAATTTACGCGCGGCTGGTGCAAAAGCGACGGCGGAGCTGGCATCGTGGCCGAGATTCATGGCCAGGCCAGCAGTACCTCGCGTCACATCGCACTCCGGGCCGACCTCGACGCCCTGCCCATCTGCGAATTGCCCGGCCCCAGCTACATCTCGCAAAACGAAGGCGCGATGCACGCTTGCGGCCACGATGCGCACACGGCCTGCCTCCTGGGCGCAGCTGAACTCCTCCACAACAGCCGAAGCCAATGGTCCGGTACAGTTCGGCTGATCTTCCAGCCAGGCGAAGAACGATTGCCTGGCGGCGCCTCGATCATGGCCGCAGAAGGCGCACTAGATTCAGCAACCAGCATCGCAGCCCAACACGTCTACCCGGAGCTCCGTGCCGGCCAACTCGGATTCCGCAGCGGGCCCTACATGGCGGCCACCGATGAAATCTACATCACCGTCCAAAGCCCGGGCGGGCACGGAGCACTTCCCCAGACAGCCCCCGACCCCATTGTCGCAGCCGCCCATCTCATTCTCGCCCTCCAGTCAGTCGTGTCACGCATGCGCGATCCACTCTCGCCCGGCGTACTCACGATTGGCAAAATCCAGGGCGGACAAGCAGGCAACGTCATCCCCTCCGAAGTAAAATTGGCCGGCACCCTGCGCAGCTATGACGAATCTTGGCGCGACCGCGCCCATGCTGACATCGAGCGCATCGCCCAAGCCACATGCTCAGCCCACGGCACCACGGCCCAAGTCGAATTAAAGCGCGGCTACCCCGCCGTGGTCAACGACCCCGATCTCACCGCCCGTTGCCGGGCCATTGCCGTCAATCTAGTCGGCGAGAAAAACGTCGTCGATCTGCCGCAGCGCATGACCGGTGAAGACTTTTCGTTCTACCAGCGGCTCATCCCGGGTTGCTTCTATCGCCTCGGCACCGGCGGCGATGACCCGCGAACGCGCAGTGGCCTGCACACACCCGGTTTTGATATCGATGAAAAAGCGCTGATCACAGGCACGGCGATGTTGGCCGCCCTCGGCGCGGGCCTCTAACGTGCCAAGTTAATTTGCCAAGTCGCTCATAAACTTGATGCGGACCAGCCGGATTTCATCCTCGCTGTAGTCCTCCAGCATCTCGTCGATGACGCACTGGACATCGTCTTCCTCTTGCTCAAGCATGAAATCCCAAAGCTCCTCGACACTGTCCTCATCAAGGTATTCCTCAATCAAGTAGTTGATGTCCACCTTGGTTCCGGCCGATACGATTTGCTCAATTTGTCCGATGATCTCCATCGGTTCCTTGCCTTGGGCTTTGCCGATGTCTTCGAGTGACATTTTGCGGTCGATCTTCTGGATGGTCGCCACCTTGTTGCCGGTCTTTGACACTGCGCTGCGGACCAATCCGTCGGTCACACGTTCGATGCCTTCGTCCTCCAAATGTTTTTCGATCAGCGCCAAAAATGGCTTCCCGAACTTACGCACCTTGCTGGAACCCACCCCATTGATACGGATCAACTCCTCCGCTTCGACCGGGTAATACGTCGCCATCTCCTCGAGAGAAGGGTCGGTGAAAATCACATACGGAGGGAGCTTGAGGCGTTTGGCCTCAGATGTCCGCAGATCGATAAGCATCTCGTTGAGTGCGCGGTCGAGTGCACCGCCTTTCCGCGTGGCCGTGGCATCCATTTTCACCCGCATGTCCCGCTCCTCGTATAAGGTGAAGGGTTCCGGGTGGGCGAGAAATTCTCGGCCCATGTCGGTGATTGTGAGCACGCCGTATTGGTCTTTGTGCTTCTGCAAGTACCCCTGCAAAGTCAACTGCCTGACCACCGCATCCCACTTTGCGCGGTCACCATCGTCAACGCCGCATCCTAGATATTTTTCGGCCTCCCCAATGCCGTAAACCTCTGTATCCCGGTTCTTCTCGCCGAGCAACATATCGGATAGGAATTTAGCGCGGTGCTTTCCACCAGAAGCTTCGACCAGCCCCAGGGCCTTGCCCACGAGTTCTGCGCCCTCGTACGACTTTGGCGGGTTCCGCGTATTGTCGTCCATATCCCAACCAGGGCCAGCCTTTTCGTCAAATTCTTCTCCGAAATACTTGAGCAAATACTTTCTGCGCGACAGCGAAGTCTCGCAATACCCCACCACATCCTGCAAGAGCTGCGTTCCGATTTCGCGCTCGGCGATTGGCTTGCCCGAGAGGAATTTTTCCATCTTCTCAATGTCTTGCAATGCATAGAATGCAATGCAACGCCCCTCGCCCCCGTCGCGGCCTGCGCGCCCGGTCTCTTGATAGTAGGACTCCAGCGATTTCGGAATATCGTAGTGCATCACGAAGCGCACATCCGGCTTGTCGATGCCCATGCCAAAGGCAATGGTGGCGACAATCACGTCGACGTCTTGCATCAGGAATTCGTCCTGGATCCGCGCACGGGTCTTGGAGTCCATCCCTGCGTGGTAGGCCACGGCCTTGATGTTGTTCACCTTCAGGTTCGAAGCGAGCTCTTCTACCTTCTTGCGCGACAGACAGAAGATGATACCACTGTGCCCTTTGCGCTGCTGCGCGTATTGGATGATCTGCTTGAGTGCTTCGTTCTTCGGACGCACCTCATAAAACAGATTCGGGCGGTTGAACGACGACTTGTAGACATGCGCGTCGAGAATTCCCAGGTTCTTCTGAATGTCATGCTGAACCTTCGGCGTCGCTGTGGCGGTCAATGCCATCACTGGAAATTTGCCAATCAAGCCGATGATTTCGTTCAGTCTCCGGTACTCGGGCCTGAAGTCGTGGCCCCACTCCGAGATGCAATGCGCTTCGTCGATCGCGAAGAAAGAAAGGCGGACAGATCGTAAAAAATCGACGTTTTCTTCCTTGGTCAGGGTCTCCGGTGCGACGTAAAGGAGCTTCGTTTTCCCGGTTGCCACCGCTTCTTTCACCCGAACCATCTCTAATTTAGACAGCGACGAGTTCAGATAATGCGCGACATCGTGGTCGTCCGAGTGGCCGCGCATGGCATCCACCTGGTTTTTCATTAGCGCAATCAAAGGCGACACAATGATTGCAGTTCCCTCCAACATGAGTGCAGGAAGCTGATAACAAAGGGATTTACCCGCGCCGGTGGGCATGATCACAAAAGAGTCCTGCCCCGCGAGCAGGCCTTCAATCACGGGTTCTTGGTCTCCCTTGAAACCGTCAAACCCAAAATGTTTTGAAAGCGCTTGCGAAGGCGTTTGCTCTTGCAAAAGCTGCAGATGCGATGATGTTTGGCTGGGAGATAACATTCCTAACTTAGAGCCTTGAATATAACCCGGTCGGTGGATTGAAAATGCATGAACCCCTGCTTGTTTTGCAGACAACGATAGTTAATTTGCCAACGGAAGAAATTTGGATGGAGGCGGCCCGGAGGACGCTGACCTTAGAAGCGGCCGCAGTGGCGGCACTCGAATCACGTATTGATGCTGATTTTCAAATCATTGTCACCCGCATTCTCGCATCAAAAGGGCGCCTGGTTTTTGCCGGAATCGGCAAAAGTGCCGATGTGGCCCGAAAAACGGTGGCCACCTTAAATTCGACCGGCACGCCCGCTAGTTTCCTCCATGCCGCCGATGCATTGCACGGCGATTTGGGCCTTGTTCAGCAGGGAGACATTGTCATAGCCGTATCAAAAAGTGGAAATACCGCGGAAGTCACTGCGCTGCTGCCGCTGATTCGCGCCCGCAACATTCCGCTGATCGCCATGACGGGGAATCTTGAAAGTGGATTGGCACTGGCGGCCGATGGCGTCCTGAATATTGCGGTAGACGAGGAGGCCTGCCCCCACAATCTAGCGCCGACCACCAGTTCTGCAGCCCAACTCGCAATGGGCGATGCCCTGGCCATGGCCCTCATGGTTGCCCGCGGTTTTACCCCCGAGCAATTTGCGGGCTTCCATCCTGGCGGCACTTTGGGCCGCCGGCTGTTTCTGACTTTGGGCGATATCCTCGACCAAAATGGCGACAGCAAGGCGCCGAGCGTCAGCCCGGACGCCGATTTACAGGCGGTCATCCTTGCAATTACGGCTGGCCGTGTTGGTGCAGTGATTGTCGCCGACCAGCAAGCGGGCATGTTGGGTATCATCACCGACGGCGACCTCCGACGGGCCTTCGAGCAAGACTGGCGCGGTGCGACGGCACGCGATCTCATGACGGCGGCGCCCCAAACGATGGACACCAACACCTTGGCTGCCGACGGCTTTGCCCATCTTCAGACCCAAAAAATCAGCCAGCTCGTCGTCACCCGAGACGGTTCGCTCGCAGGCATCATCCACCTGCACGCCTTAATCAGCGCTGGCATTTTCTGACGACGCGACGACATGGGCAAGCCTTCCAACCGAGCCAAAAAGAACGACATGGGCTTCATGGACCATCTCGAGGAGTTGCGCCGCCGGCTGTTTTACGCGGCCATCGGCATCTTCACCGTATCGATCGTGCTGTTCGTGATGAAGGATTGGGTCTTTGAGACCATCATCTTTGCGCCGCGTCGCCCAGATTTCCTTGCCTTCCGCGCCTGGTGCCAATTGGGCCAATGGACGGGAATCGGCGACCGACTCTGTGTCACGGAGGTCAATTACGAGCTGATCAACACGACGATGCTCGGCAATTTTTCGGCCCACATCCTCGTGTCGCTCATCGGCGGATTCATCTTCAGTTTCCCTTGGACCTTTACGCAAGTCTGGAAATTCATTCAACCTGGATTGCACGGCAGCGAGGCGTCAGCGGCCCGCGGCGTGGTATTCTTCGGTACGCTGTTATTTTTCGCTGGCGTGTTGTTTGGCTACTTCGTGATCGCTCCATTGAGTTTGCAGTTCCTCGGGAATTACACCTTGGGCGATGTGCAGGCCCGGATTGCACTGATGTCGTACATGAAGACAGTGGCCAGTATTACGCTAGCGGCGGGCCTGGTTTTCGAGGTGCCGCTTGTCATTTACTTCCTCGCCCGATTGGGCCTGGTCACGCCCGAGATGCTGCGCAGCTACCGCAAACACATGCTGGTCGTGGTGTTGCTTCTCGCCGCTGTGATCACGCCACCGGATGTGACCAGCCAAATTCTGGTCGCTTTGCCGGTGCTGGGTCTGTATGAGGTTGGCATACGCGTCGCAAAACGGGTGATTCGTAAACGCGAAGCCGCTGAACGTAAAAATAGTGACGCATGAGACTGATTGCAAAGGATATAGTGAAGCGTTACGGGCGAAGGACCGTGGTGAATCATGTCAATTTTGAGGTAAGTCGCGGTGAGGTGGTCGGACTGCTTGGGCCCAATGGCGCCGGGAAAACCACGTCGTTTTACGCGGTCACTGGACTGGTGCGGCCGGACGAGGGCTGTGTTCTGCTCGAAACCGATGCCAATCAAGCGAAGGCCCAAGACATCACCACGCTGCCCATGTACAAGCGGGCGCGCCTAGGAATTGGCTACTTGCCGCAGGAGCCTTCAATTTTTCGGAAGCTCAATGTCGAGGACAACCTCAAGGCGGTGCTCGAGCTTCAGGGGCTTTCAGCGGATGAGCAGCGCGAGCGGCTCGAAAGTTTGATTGACGAGTTCGGCCTCGAAAAGGTCCGCAAAAGCATGGGCGACGTGCTCAGCGGCGGCGAGCGGCGGCGAACGGAAATCGCACGCGCATTGGCAACCGACCCCAAGTTCATCCTGCTCGACGAGCCCTTTGCTGGTGTCGACCCGATCGCAGTGGAAGACATTCAGCGGATTATCAAGCAATTGCGAGACAAGAACATTGGAATCCTGATCACGGACCACAACGTTCAGGAGACCTTGCACATCACGGACCGGGCGTACTTGCTGTTTGAAGGGCGGATTCTCAAGCATGGAACGGCCGA
>CALACF010000028.1 GCA_937890245.1 uncultured Flavobacteriales bacterium | reverse complement strand
CGAGGACAAGAAGGACGAGGACAAGAAGGACGAGGACAAGAAGGACGAGGACAAGTGCGTAGCCAAGTGCGAGGATGACAAAGATGGCGACAGCAAGCCTGGAAAGACTGAGGAGTCCATGGTCAACGAGGACGACGATTTCTTTCTGTATGAACCCGACCCCAAGCGGGAGAAGAAAACGCACTGCTCCAAGTGCGACGGACCCGTAGAGCCTGGGTACGGAGACGGAGTAGGATGCCCTGAATGCGATGCTCCTCTTGAGCAGGTGCGCAAGAAAAAGAAGACTGAGGAGTCCGCCTCCCACCAAATCTGCAATTTCCACGCCAACCGCCGCGAGATCGTCGAAGCTGGCCTCATGCCTGGCACAAGTGACGGGTCCGACGGTGACGAGTCAGGCGCCGCTCCCTCCCGTGATGAAAACGACGAACCCTACTCTGTCGGCGAGGACGTGGTCACGACTGAAGAGGGCGAGACCTTCCAGGGCAAGATTGCGTCCATCGACGACGCTGGGCGGATCAAGGTCAGCTTTGGCGACAAGAAACCTTCCCAGGAACGCGATTACGAGAACAAAGAGTTAGGGCGCATCGCCTCAACTATGGAGGCTGGCGGCGTTGATGCGGAGAACTACTGGAAGCAACAGGCAGACGGTGGAGGTCAGTGGTCGAAGGATGGTACACCCATGGGTCTGGCAAAACGCTTCGCTGCGCAGCCTACAGGCAGTCTATCGCAGCAGCAGCGTGGGAATCAGCAGCAGCAGCGTGGGAATCAGCAGCAGACACCTGGCAAGCCCCGCGATAAAAGGATGAGTAGTGCGGAGATGACTGCTCGATACAAGGCGCAGCAGCAGCAGCAACGCCAACCGCAGCAGCAGCAGCAAAACAATGCATGATGCCCTCGCATGCTCAGAGCATAGTTTCTGACCTTCTTGAGGCTGGCGGTAGTCTCGCTCGAAGGGCTCTCAGGAGTCAGGCGGACGGCGGACTAAAGCGGGTCTTCGCCTACGACATCGTCCACTGTGGGATTTCCCTTAGCGACTACGTCCAGGGATACCCAACAGGGGATTACGACGTGTGCATCTGGGGCGTCGGGGATAGCCCCGCTGAGGCGTTGGAAGATGCCCTCACCATGTCGGACGAGTGGGACACATCCACCATCACCGACGAACTTCCCTACCAGCCTTCAGCCTACGCGTACGTGTTGGCAAACTTGAGGGATTACCTCAGCGACGACACCGTGGCCGATATTGATGAGGAGTTCCCGGAAGACGGGTACGTGGACGAAAGGGATGACGCAATATCTGACGCGATATCTGACGCAGGCATCGAAACGCCCTACTACTACCTCTACCTGCGCCTGTCGAACGATCCTACCATGGCCGAGTCCGTGACCGTTTCCCTCGTAGACAAGCTGACTGAAGGCACCTCACGCTACATCAGGCGCCTGGCGCTGACTGCCGCCCGACAGAGTAGGGTTCGTCGTTTTCAAAACCCAAACAATCGCGGGATGTTTGCCCCGAACACGTCTGTGATCAGAGGCACCTCCAGGATAGAGGACATCGGCCCTGCGTTCCTGTCGGAGCTTCAGGCCCGAAACCCGGCCAAATACGATGAGTTTACCCGCGAGCACCGGGCTGAGGTCGAGCTGCTGCGCGACGCTGCTGCCGGTATCGGTGACGGACCAGAAGGGGACGATTGGGTGCCTCTTGCCTATTTCGTGCGGGAAACGCTGATGGGAACCATGAGTGACATGTGCCCCGACTTCACCTTTTTTGGCGCACACCCAGGTGACGGATCAGACCTTGGCTGCTGGGTGGATCAGGGGCGCATTGAGGAAGATGAGCACTACGAGGAGGTCGAGGTTATCCAAGGAAACGAGCACACCCAGGTGGCCGCTGACGACTTCAGCCCCGCTGTGGAACACGCGGCTGTCCAGGATGGCGGTGCCTACGTCTCTATGTGGGAGCGGCGCGGAAATGCTGTAGTGAGGCTATGGGTAGCAGAGCCATAATCGACCAGCTCTTCGAGGAGGCACTCCCGAAAGGCGTCAGGGTCAGTTACCAATACGGCGAGCACACCCCCATGTACTACATGGATTGCCCCAAGTGTGACAGACCATTTGGCCGGTTCACGGATCTCCGGCAGCTGCCCTACAACCCCATGTGCAAGCATTGCAGGCACAAAAACGTAGAACTGATCAAAAAGTATTTTCGCACTGGAAATGTGGCGCACCTCAAGCCGCCGAAAACCAAGAAGCAGAAGGTCAACCGAACCGTGTAGTTAAAGGGAATGCTTTACCGAGAAGTCATCGAAGCCGCCAAGAAGGCGCTGGAACAGTCCGACCTGTCCAGCGAGCCCCACGTCATCGTCCTTTGGGATCGGACCAACTGGCGCACGCACACCGAGCAGGAGGTCGCGGCCGAGGCTGAGCTGAGTCGCGAGGGTGAGGCTACGATCCATCTTTACCCCTCCCTGCTCAGGTTGGAGGGGGACGCGGCCATCAAGCCGCTGCTGCGTGAATTTGGGAGATTCCTCTACGCGCAGCTGAGCATAGACGCCAAGCGCGAGTGGAAACTCAAGCTGGGCCTTCCAACCAAGGGGCAGGTGGATGCCTTCCAGTCACGGCTGAGCACAGGATTCAAGACCTACAAGGAAGCGGTGGAATCCCTGATAACCTGCATGGACCGATTTGTGGCCCTCAACCTGGCCAATGCCATGCTCGGAAACAAGCTGGCCTTCGGTGGAACGAATAATGTAGACATTCGCACGTGGGGGCCGACGACCGAGTACGCAACCCTGCGACGCTACCACTCCATGATCCCTGTGGTGAGCGCCTACACGCCCCAGGCTGTCGCTGATGACCTGGGAGAGGCGATTGCCGACTACGTGGTAACCGACCTCAACTCCTGCCGTGAGAAGTCCGTGGCGAGCGCCTTCAAGTTCCTGATCAAGCGGTTGGTCAGCAAATCGCGCTAGAACAG
>CALACF010000027.1 GCA_937890245.1 uncultured Flavobacteriales bacterium | reverse complement strand
TCGATTTACTGCTGACCAATAAAGCCGGTCACAAGTTCCCATCTGGCTATCCCGAGCGCCGGGCCTGGATCGAGTTGCTCATCACAGGAGACGAGGGCGCAGGCAGTTTTGGTGATACGCTCTTTCATTCAGGCGCATGGGACCCTTCAACTTTCGAAATTTTGGGGCAAGAAGACGTCATACAATCCATCCACCACGATCTCATCTCTGACCAAGGCTTGACACAGATTTACGAATTGGTCTTGGGCGATGTCAATGGAGATTTAACCACATTGCTGGAACAGGCCTATGCACCGCTTAAGGACAATCGTTTGGTGCCCGCGGGATTCAGCTCCACTCACCCAGCCTACGACACGACCGCCGTTATTGGAGCGGCCCTGCTCGACGATGATTTTAATCTCAACAGCGACGGCATTGAAGGGGCAGGGACGGACCGGATTACGTATGATTTTTCCGAGGCTATAGCGGGTATAGGACCCGGCAGTATCTCATGTAACATCACGGCTAAACTTTGGTATCAGAGCATTCCACCCAAATGGGTTGCTCCAATGTTCGATATGGGACAGGCATTAGACGACAGTACGATATTGGCTTTCAAGACGCTTTACGCTACGCACCCACCCATTCCAGAGCTCGTAACTGAAGTCAGCCAAGAGTTCCTGGCCATTGGGGTGGAGGAGGAAGTCAGCGCTGAACTATTTAACGTTTCAGCATTCCCAAACCCAACAGTCGATGGACGTATTACCATCGAATCAGATGCACTGATGCAGTATTACAGCTTACACGATGCAGCTGGACGAATGATGGACAAAGGCCAATTAAACCAGCGGAGATTGCTGCTGATGTTGCCATCCCGCGGGACGTACATGCTGAGATTACAAACCGATCAAGGCGAAGTCGTCCGCCGGCTCGTCCGATCTTAAAGCTGAGACTCAAGCGTTCAGCTCGAGCGTCACTGGGCAGTGGTCCGATCCCATGACGTCGGACAGAATTTTGCACACACCGTAGCGCGAATCAAGGGCGGGCGAGCCGAGGAAGTAATCGAGGCGCCAGCCGATATTGCGCGCCCGGGCCGTCGCTCGGTAACTCCACCAAGAGTAGCCCACTTCATCAGGATGCTGCGCGCGCCAGAGGTCGGTGAAGCCAGCATCGAGAAGCGTGGACATCCCGTCAATCTCGTCCTGGGTGTACCCCGGGGTTTTGTTGTAGTTCGATTTCGGGTTGGCAAGGTCGATGGCCTGGTGTGCCACGTTCAGGTCCCCGCAAATCACGACCGGCTTCTTTGCATCCAGAGATGCCACGTACTGCTTGAAGGCCGCGTCCCAGATCATGCGCCCAGGGAGCCGGATCAACCCACCCGCTGAGTTGGGCGTGTAAACGGTCAAAAAGTAGAAGTCCTCGAACTCGACTGTGAGGGCGCGGCCCTGGTCGTCTACTCCAAACTCACCCAGACCGCGTGCCACACTCAAGGGCTTCACTTTTGTTAAAACAGCTGTCGAACTGTATCCCTTTTTCTCTGCAGAATGTGTGATGATCTCGTACCCCTCCAAGCCAAACAAGGCTTCGCGAACCTGGTCGTCTTGCGCTTTGGTTTCCTGCAGGCCGATCACATCGATCCCGCTTCCTTCGAGCCATTCCACGAAGTCCTTCTTCACAATGGCCCGCAAGCCGTTGACATTCCAAGTTGCTAATTTCAACATTTTTTGAATTGGCTTAAATCAAAGAGAGCCTAAAAAATCAACCACACCCTCGGCTGAGGTTGTGCGAACCAGCGGCATGCGGCAGCGCAAGATGTCCGAGCATCGACCCGCGTCGTCAGCATGTGTAGTGCGGTAGTCCATGTCGATCATAAGTGATTCTGGATTGGCCTCGGCCACGTCCATCACGACGAAAACCTGATTCAACGGTTCGAAGCCGACAATCAGGCGTTTGCCCTTTCGATTGACCAGCTCGATGAACTTGGGCATGGTGACGAATTCCAAGCTCCAATGCGCCATATATCCAAGTGAAAAGAAGGGGTGGAGCAGCTGTTTGTGCGGGAGTCCGGCGGCTTTGAGGGCTATG
>CALACF010000026.1 GCA_937890245.1 uncultured Flavobacteriales bacterium | reverse complement strand
TGCATAGCGATCGCTTCGTCCAACGTGTTGTACTTAAGCAAGTAAACAACTGGAGCAAAGGTCTCGTGCTGGACGATTTGCATTTCGTTGCTCGCCTCTGCGATGGCGGGCTTCACGTAGCACCCGCTCTCGAAACCAGGTCCGTCAAGGACGCCGCCCTCAACAATCAAACGACCGCCTTGCTTGACGACCGCCTCTCGGGCTGCATTGTAGGCTTCTACTGCACCTTTATCGATGAGCGGCCCGACGTGGTTTGATGAATCCAACGGGGAGCCGATCTTTAATTGGCCATATGCGCTGACGAGCAGGTCACGGACCTTGTCGTAGATGTCTGCGTGAAGGATCATGCGGCGCGTTGACGTACAGCGCTGACCGCAAGTGCCCACGGCGCCGAATACGGCAGCTGGAACAACCATTTCTAGATTGGCATCCGGCTCAACAATGATCGCATTATTTCCTCCGAGCTCGAGCAAGCTCTTGCCCAAGCGCGCTGCAACGGTCTGCGCAACAATCTTACCCATACGGGTCGAACCAGTGGCAGAAATAAGGGTCACCTTGGGGTCTTTGGTGATGTATTCGCCTACGACATAGTCGCCTTGAATGATGCTCGACAAGCCTTGGGGTACAAAGTCAAACTTGGCCGCCACATCGTTCCAGATGTTCTGGCAAGCCACAGCAGTCAGAGGGGTCTTCTCAGAGGGCTTCCAGATGCAGGCGTTGCCACAAATCCACGCGAGCGTAGAGTTCCAGGCCCATACGGCCACGGGAAAGTTGAAGGCTGAAATGATGCCCACGACACCAAGTGGGTGCCATTGCTCGTACATGCGGTGTCCCGGACGTTCCGAGTGCATGGTCAAGCCGTACAATTGACGCGAAAGTCCAACGGCAAAGTCGCAGATGTCGATCATCTCCTGCACCTCACCGAGTCCCTCTTGAAGACTCTTGCCCATTTCGTATGAAACGAGATGGCCCAAAGCGTCTTTTTGCTCACGCAGGGCTTCGCCGAAAACACGAACCACTTCGCCTCGCTGTGGTGCTGGAATTTTTCGCCACTCGAGCGACGCTTCGGTTGCTGAGGCAATGACCTGGGCGTAGTCGTCTGCCGTGCAGGTTGAGACGGATCCAATCTTTTTTCCATCGACTGGGGAGTGCGATGTGATGGACGCGCCTGCGCCGAGATTCTGTGATCCGATTTGTACGCCGGGGTTGTCGGCACCAAGGCGGAGGGAGGAAAGGATTTGTTCGACGTTCATGGTCTCTAGTAATGTTGCGCGAAATTACTCATTGAGACTGAGGTGGCGACTTTTGCGGCGATTCTTCGCACTAAAAGCTTCAACTACCAGTAAATCAAACGATTGAGGCAGTCGTTCAAATTTGGACGTTCTCTAGGTTTTAGGGGTCACCTACCAGCGAGGGTGTTTATCGCGTCATTTGGCCCCTGACGCGGTCGCTTGTGTTTTTCACAAGGTTCCACGTGGAACATTTCAACGGCCGAGGTACACCATGAGTACGCTAAGGTCCGAGGCTGAGACCCCGCTGATTTTGGTTGCCTCACCTAAAGTGCGCGGTTGTTTGGCCGCCAGTTTCAAACGCCCCTCCATACTCAGGCTGGTCATGCGCTCGT
>CALACF010000025.1 GCA_937890245.1 uncultured Flavobacteriales bacterium | reverse complement strand
CGGTATTACGATCAACTCATCGCACGTAGAGTACGAGACGGCCAACCGTCACTACTCGCACGTTGACTGCCCAGGTCACGCCGACTACGTAAAGAACATGGTTACAGGTGCCGCCCAGATGGACGGTGCAATCCTTGTTGTTGCTGCGACGGACGGCCCGATGCCACAGACCCGTGAGCACATCCTTTTGGGCCGCCAGGTAGGTGTGCCGAAGATGGTTGCATTCCTCAACAAAGTTGACATGGTCGACGACGAGGAGCTGCTCGAGCTCGTGGAGATGGAGGTGCGTGAGCTCCTCAGCTTCTATGAGTACGACGGAGACAACGCACCTTGTATTCAAGGGTCAGCACTCGGCGCACTCAACGGCGACCAGAAATGGGTCGACACTGTGCTCGAGCTCATGGCTGCGGTTGACGATTACATCGAAATCCCCGTTCGTGAGAACGAGAAGCCTTTCTTGATGTCTGTGGAGGACGTATTCACGATCACCGGTCGTGGAACAGTTGCCACAGGTCGTATCGAGACCGGCGTGACCAACACTGGTGACGAAGTTGACATCATCGGTTTGAACGCCGAGAATATGAAGTCTACAATCACTGGTGTTGAGATGTTCCGCAAAATCCTCGACCGTGGAGAATCTGGCGACAACGTCGGACTCTTGCTTCGCGGTATCGACAAGAAGGACATCAAGCGCGGAATGGTGATCGCAGCCCCTGGCAGCGTGACTCCGTTCAAGTCGTTCAAGGCTGAAGTCTACATCCTCAAGAAAGAGGAGGGAGGACGTCACACGCCGTTCCACAACAAGTACCGCCCTCAGTTCTACTTCCGCACATTGGATGTAACGGGTGAGATTTCTTTGGAAGCAGGTCGTGAGATGGTAATGCCTGGTGACAACGTTACGATCGATGTTGAGTTGATCTACGCTGTGGCCATGAGCAAGGGTCTTCGTTTCGCAATGCGCGAAGGAGGACGTACTGTTGGCGCGGGCCAGGTGACTGAACTCAAAGGCTGAAGCTGCCCTAGCTAAAGCTGAATTAACATAATCTGAAGGGGAAAGAAGACGTCAAAAGAGGCGTCTTCTTTCGCCGTCTACGGGCATAGCTCAATTGGTAGAGTAGCGGTCTCCAAAACCGTTGGTTGCAGGTTCGAGTCCTGCTGCCCGTGCAAAACACACAAACCATGGCAAACGTTGTTACATATGTAAAGGAGTCATACACCGAGCTCGTCGAGCGGGTGACATGGCCAAGCTTTGCGGAACTTCAAGAAGCTTCCATTCTGGTATTTGTCGCGTCTTTGATGATTGCGGGTATAGTATTCGTGATGGACTGGACGATGGGCGTGAACGCCCCCGACAGTTCATGGCGCGGTGTGATCGGCATGATTTACGCCTACCTCTTTTAAGCGCTGTCATGGGTGACATCGAAATGAAGTGGTATGTGGTGCGCGCCATCGGCGGGCAGGAAGCCAAGGCGAAGCAATTTCTCGAGTCCGAGATTTCGGCGGCTGGTTTGAAGGCCTATATCGGCCAAATCCTGATCCCGACTGAAAAGGTGATGCTTATCCGCAACGGCAAGAAAATCATGAAGGAGCGCAATTTCTTCCCGGGCTATGTCTTGGTGGAGTGCTATATGGTGGGTGAGGTGCCTC
>CALACF010000024.1 GCA_937890245.1 uncultured Flavobacteriales bacterium | reverse complement strand
TACCTGACTGGGCGCCGACTCAACCTCAAGGTCGCCATCAACTTTTAGGCCCTTCCCCATTTTTTTGGCGCAGCTCATCGATTTTGGTCGCACCGGTCGCCGAGCTCAAACCGGATGAGGGCGTTTGAAATTGGAGTCTATCTTAGGCGCAGATGAACCGAACGTATGGACTGCTAGCTGCCTTGGCGCTGCTCTTTTCCGGCCAGCCTGAAATAATGGCCCAGACCTATTTCCTCAATGGCACGGCCATCAACATCAGCGAGGACTGCTACCAGTTGACCATGAACATCGGGGGGCAAAACGGCTCGGTGTGGTACGCGGACCAAATCGACTTGACACAGCCGCTGGACCTGCAATTCACATTGAACCTGGGATTCAGCAACGACGGAGCCGACGGAATTTGCTTCGTCATGCAGACCGTGGGCACGGCAGCCTTGGGCGAAACGGGTGGCGGTCTGGGCTTCAACGGAGCAGATTTTCAGCCTTCGTTCGGCATCGAATTTGACACGTACCAGAATGGCCAGTACGGCGACATATTGGCGGATCATATTGGCATGATATCCAATGGGAGTGTTGACCACAATGCGGCAACGGCCATTGCGGGGCCCGTGCAAGCCAGTCCATTCAACTCCAATATTGAAGACGGCGAAGACCACGCCGGGCGCGTGCTTTGGGACCCCGAGACACAGAATGTGCAGGTGTATTTTGATTGTGAATTGAGGCTAGAAGGATCGGTAGACCTGATCGACGGAATTTTTGGCGGGCAGGCGTTGGTTTACTTCGGGTTCACGGCAAGCACCGGCGGCCAGAGCAACATCCAGACGGTTTGTCTCGAGGAAAACATCTTGGGCAGCGCCGAGCAGAGCATGGTTTGTCCAGGCGGCACATTGCAATTATCAGCGGGCGGTGGAGACCCCGATGGAACGTTTACATGGGAACCGTCTACGTATTTGGACAACCCGTCGAGCCCTACACCAGTGTGCACACCGGAAGAAGACATCACATACACGGTGATTTTTACAGATGATTGCGGCGTGGCCTCGGTCGACACTGTGCATGTGGACGTGGAAGTAATGACGGCTGAGGTGGCTGGACTCGGGGTGATGACATGCGTGGAGCAGATCTTGGAGCTACAGGCTACGAGCAACTTTCCATCGCCGCTGAGCTTTGATTGGGCGGCGATTGGTGGTGGGGAGTACGCCAATATCAGCGGCGGGAACGCTACTGTGGAGACGGCCGGCAGCTATGAAGTGCTCGTGTCGTTTCAAGATGGTGCGTGCACGGCAGCCGTGGAATTTGAGGTGGTGCAGGACACTGCGAGCTACAGCGGATCAGTCGAAGATTTGCTGCTGACCTGCGACCAGCCCGTGGCGGAGTTGGTGGTGAGCGATTTGGAGTCGCCCGGGGCGGTCGTGTACTGGACTGGCGCAGGAGGTGGGAACGTTGAGGAAGTGGACGGGGCCTTGTTGGCCACTGCTGGAGGGCAATACATCGCAACAGTGGTGAACCCCTTGAACGGTTGTACGCGTACACTGGAACTTGTGGCAGTTGATTTGCAGGGTGACCCGCAGATTACGGCGGGCTCCATCGGGGCGTTGACTTGTCTGAACAACCAGCAGACCGTTGTGGGTGCTGGCGCCGAGCCGTTCACACCGACAGGCTGGGACGCGCCGCTGACTGCCGAGATTTCGTGGGCGCCCTTGGCAGGCAACGGCGGGGTGGCTCCGCCGACCGGCGGCTTCGACCCCGTCATCGCCCAGGCGGGCCAATACGTATTGACTGTGACTTGGCTCGAATCGGGCTGCTCATCTAGCGACACCTTGACCGCCATCGAGGGCGATGACTTCGGCTTGGACATCTCGTCGATGGCCTTCCCTAACATCGTAACGCCCAATGGCGACCAGCGCAACGACAGCTTCCGCCCATTCCTCAAAGAGCTCCCCGATGTGGAAGGCTTGGCGGTGCTAGACCGCTACGATTTGCGCGTGTTCAACCGTTGGGGCGTGTTGGTGTTTGCAAACTCTGACGGCATCGGTGCAGGCCAGCCTATTCGATGGATGGCCACAAACAATACCGGCGACCTATTGGCCGCCGGTACGTATTGGTATGTTGTTGACTATCGATCCCAATGTGGAGACCGGCAGGAAGGCCGGCGCGAGGGATGGCTTGAAATCCTGCGCGACTGAGCCTCCCAAGGCTTGATTAGCTCATTCGTCGCAAGACGTGTCGAACTGCGTCAAGAACTCGATCAAGTCAGCAGCTCCAATTTCACCATCGCCATTGAAGTCCATCGGGCATCCGAGGTCTGCAATGCACATCTGCAAGCTGGCATCCCACATCGTTCCGTCACCGCAGTAGGTGTCGCCAGAGGCGCCGCCACCGCCAATAGGATCTCCGTTGCAATCGAAGCCGACCGCTGCATAGTCACAGGTTCCGTCGTCAAGCGTCGAGGCCAAATCGTAGTTGCACGCCGTCAAGTCGGTACAACCGGCTGTTTCAGTCTCGTCACACAGGCCATTGGCATTCGTGTCGTTCAGGCAGTTGCCATCACAGTCCACGTTCACTGAGGCTGGGAACACACAAGAGCCGTCGTCCATCGAGGCTCCCATGTTGTAGTTACAAGCCGCTTGGTTGGTGCAACCAGCACAAACCGTGTAGTCGCAGTTTCCGTCGCTCAAAGTAACCGTGGCATCGTAGTTACACGCCACTGCATCCATACAGCCACCACAAGAGGCGAGCTCGCAAGATCCGTCGTCCGCCGTTGCATTGGCATCGAAATTACAGTACAGGGGGCTGGTACATCCAGAGATTTCCTCCTCGTCGCACACGCCGTTTCCGTCTGCGTCATTCAAGCAGGCGCCACTGCAATCAACGTAGTCCACGTCGTAGATGTCCACGGCGTAGATGCACGTGATCTCGATGGTCGCGTCCGCCACATAGTTACAAGCGGTGGCGTCCATACAAC
>CALACF010000023.1 GCA_937890245.1 uncultured Flavobacteriales bacterium | reverse complement strand
GATCCAAGTCAGCGAGGACGGCTGGATGCAGGTCCGGGCCGCTCATGATTTTCTGCTGGAAGTGGTCGCGTCCGGCCGGACGGTCTACGGTGTAAATACGGGCTTCGGTTCGTTGGCCGACTGTGCGATAGAGGCCGACGACTTGTGTGCACTGCAGCGCAACTTGCTGCTATCGCACGCCTGTGGCACGGGCGAACCACTTGGTGCAGATGTAGTGCGCAGGATGCTGATACTTAAAGTTCACGGCTTGATTCGTGGCCACAGTGGGGTGGCGCCGGCCACGGTAGAGCGATTGCTCGCCCATTTGAACGCGGGCGTGCTGCCGGTCGTGCCGCGCCAAGGGTCGCTCGGTGCCAGTGGCGATCTCGCACCGCTCGCGCATCTGTGTTTGCCGCTTCTCGGAGAGGGGGAAGTGGTTTTGAACGGAGAGGTCGTCGCGTCAAAGGTGGCGCTAGAGGAGCTGGGCTGGCCAGCCTTGGAGCTCGGCCCGAAGGAAGGGCTCGCGCTGATCAACGGAACGCAAATGATGTCGTCGCTTCTGGGCCATGGCGTGGAGCGTCTTGAGCGCCTGTGGGAATGGGCGGCCGCCATCGGATCGCTTAGTCACGCCGCCTACCAGGGCTTGGAGGCCGCATTCCATCCTGGCGCCCATGAAGTCCGAGGACACGACGGACAAATCCAGGCAGCCGCCGCTTTGCGGGGATGGCTCGATGGCGCCCAGTACACAAAGCAGGACCGCCAATGGGTACAGGATCCGTATTGTTTGCGCTGCATGCCCCAGGTGCACGGCGCCGTGAAGGCGGCGATTGAGTACGGCCAAGCGACCTTCGTGGCGGAAGCCACCGCGGTCACGGACAATCCCATCTTGTTGCCAGCTTCGAAAGAAGTGCTGTCGGCCGGAAATTTTCACGGTGAGCCGCTCGCCTTGGTGCTCGATCATTTGAAGGTGGCCGCCGCTGAATTGGGCTCCATATCAGAACGGCGCAGCTACAAACTCCTGGGCGGGCACCGCGGCTTGCCGGCCTTCCTCGTCGCGAACCCCGGCCTTCACAGCGGCTTGATGATCGTACAATACACCGCCGCCTCCATCGTCTCGCGCAACAAATCCCGCGCGGTCCCGGCCTCAACCGACACCATCGACAGCTCCAACGGCCAGGAGGACCACGTCTCCATGGGGGCCAACGCCGCCGTCCAGCTCCACGAACTCCTCCCAGAAGTTCAGCAAGTACTGGCCCTCGAGCTGCTCACGGCCTCCCAAGCGCTTACCTTCCGCGAGCGCGCGGGCAAAGGCGCCCAACTCTCGCCCCAGCAACAGCAGCTGCTCGATGCATTCCGGGCCGAAGTCCCCCCATCGGACGAAGACGTCTTTATGTCCCCCCTCATGGCGGCAGCCCAGCGTTTTGTTGGCAATCATTCGCTAAATGCCCCGGCCCGTACATAAGGCCCGCTGTTATCTTCGCACGACGTGATTAAAATCAAGGGCATAGAAAAGGCGTACCCCATGGGCAGTGTCATGCTGCAGGTACTCAAGGGCATCGACCTGAACATCGCCCAAGGCGAAATGGTTGCTATCATGGGCAGCTCGGGCTCGGGGAAGTCTACCTTGCTGAATATAATAGGACTACTCGACGATTTCGACAGCGGGTCCTATACCCTTGCCGGCGACGACATGGATGGTCTGAGCGAAAAAAAGGCCGCCCGCTACCGAAGCCGGTACCTCGGATTTGTATTCCAATCCTTCAACCTCATCGGATTCAAGGACGCCCTTGAAAACGTCTCGCTTCCCTTGTTCTACCAGGGCGTGCCTAGAAAAAAAAGGCAACTTCAATCCACGGAGATGCTCGAACGCATGGGCATGGGCGACAGGCTCCACCACCTGCCAAATGAGTTGAGCGGCGGTCAGAAACAGCGCGTGGCCATCGCCCGTGCACTTATCGCCAAGCCAAAAGTGGTCCTCGCTGACGAGCCAACCGGCGCCCTTGACAGTACCACTTCGCGGGAGGTCATGAAGGTTCTTCGAGAAATCAATCAAGACGGCATCACGGTCGTCATTGTGACCCACGAGGAAGACATCGCCGCCGCTTGCGACCGCATCATCCGATTGCACGATGGCCAAATTGTCGAGGACGGCCGTAGCACCAAACAGGCGAGCGCCCCAAAACAGCACTGAGATGTTTGACCGCGAACTCTGGCTGGAAATTGCCCACACCGCAACGGCCAACCCGCTGCGGACTGCGCTAACCGGGCTCTCGGTTGGGCTTGGCATTTTCATCCTGGTCGTGATGCAGGGTCTGGGCTTCGGCCTCCAGCACGGTGTCGAGTCGACCTTCGATCAGCAGGCCTCCAATGCCATCTGGCTCGATACAGATAGGACCACCTTGCCGTACCGCGGACGGGCGGTGAATACGCCCGTTTGGGCACGAAATCACGACTTCAAACACTTGACTGAGGAGGTCGTAAATGCACCGGAGAAAAGCGTCAAACTCTGGTTTTGGGGCTCTCTGTTCAAAGTGGGGGACAAGGAGGGCAACTACCAGCTCTATGGCGTTTCTCCTGATTACAAGAACCTCAATGGCATCCCGATGACAGGGGGCAGGTTCATCTCTCAAGCGGATTGTGACGGCCATGAAAAGGTCTGCGTTGTCGGTGGCGGACCTGTCAAACAACTGTTCGGCGACGCACCGGTTGTAGGCGTATACATCGAAATTCGCGGCGTGAGTTTTCGTGTAGTAGGCCAATTCGACTCGCCCTCCGGTCGTTGGGCAAACAACGCGGTCTACATCCCTTCCACAACAGCACAGCGTCTATTTCATGGCTCCGTGAATGCTGGCGGTATGGATTGGATTGATCAAATGGTTCTATCCACAGGCGATCTGTCCACGGAAGACGCTGCAGCAATGGCAATCACTGTGGACCGCGATATGCGGAGTCGCCTTGCGGTGCATCCCGATGATCAGCGGGGAATCAGCGTTAGAGATAACAATGAGGACGCCGCGATGTTTGAACGTATTTTTCTTGGCATCCGCCTCTTCATCTGGGGCATTGGTGGTCTCACGTTGCTGGCCGGTGCCATTGGTGTGGCGAACATCATGGGCATCGTCGTAAAGGAACGCACCGTCGAATTCGGCATCCGCAAGGCCCTGGGGGCAACCCCAGGATCAGTGATCAAGCTCATTGTGGTTGAGGCCATTTCTCTCACGCTGGTCAGTGGGTCATGTGGATTGCTCGCTGGCGTGGCCCTGCTCGAGTATGGCGCACCGATGATGAATCACGAATTTTTCACGGACCCATCAATAAGCTTCAACGTGACACTCATCGCCTTGGGCGTGCTGGTGCTGGCGGGTGCATTGAGCGGCTTTTTTCCAGCGCTGCGGGCCGTGCGCATCCGCCCTGTTGAGGCGCTTCGGTCTGAGTAGTCCCATCCTGAACGCATGACCCCAAACACATGAAAACGCCCGATACCGATAGCCTGTTGGAACTGCTGCAAGTCATTTTGCGCAACCCGATGCGCGCGGCTTTTTCCGGGCTTGGTGTGGGCTGGGGCCTTTTCATGATCATCATCACCGTGGGCTCGGCGCGAGGACTTGAAAACGGCATCAAGTCGGAAATGGATGGCCGGGCGCCCAACAGCATGTTTGCTTGGACGATGCCGACTTCCATGGCGTACAAAGGGTTTCAGCGGCGCCGATACCCGGGCTTGAACTTTAGTGATTTGGAATGGCTCCAGGAAAATTCTCAGCATTTGGAACTCGTTGCGCCCGAAGTACAACTCGGCGGCTACGAAGGCTCAAACGCCATTGTGCACGGATCGAAGAGCGGAGCCTTCACTGTCAAGGGCAGCATCTCACGTTACCGGGAGCTGAAGCCGATGCGTATGCTTGAAGGTCGCTTCGTCAATGAAGGCGACCAGAAGAACAAACAGAAGGTTTGCGTCATAGGATCGCGCGTTCATCAAGTGCTGTACGACAAGGAAGAGCCGGTGATCGGCTCGACGATTGAAATTGTGGGGATCGCCTTTACAGTG
>CALACF010000022.1 GCA_937890245.1 uncultured Flavobacteriales bacterium | reverse complement strand
CACCTGGACACGATGCAGGCCGGTCTCGGACACCTTGACGCGGTGTACGATCACCTGCACAAGAGGGCTGACCGCGAGTTCATACTGCGTGGCATTCGGCGCTGGTTCGTTTACCGCAACCTCGTAGAGGAATTCCACCTGGCGGGACCCCTTTACGTCCCTGACAGCGACGTACTGACCTTTTGTGACCCCCGGAGCCAGTATTTCGAGATAGGAGCTGACCGCTACGACATCGGCGCCTGCACCACGGCTATGCCTGGAGTGGCTATCAAGCCCTTCCAGGCACCCACGTTCATCTCTGACGCGTCGCTTCTGGCCCACTTCTGCGCCTTCGTGCTACAGGTCTACAGGAAAGAGAACGATGTGCTTGAATCCTTTGGCGACGACCCTCACTTTGCTGGCGAGGTCAGCGACATGGCGTTGTGGACCGCCTACTACCGGCGCAACGCGCTCACGGTATTGCCGTTGACTGACATCGCGCACAATGGGACCACCTGGGACCACCACTACGAGCTGGACTACCACCTTTACGAACACCGTGAAGGCGCCAAAAACATGATTTTCAAGCAGGGAAGGCCATGGTGCTACAACCACCGCTACAACAAGTGGGTTCGTTTCAACTCCCTGCACTGCACCGGAAAACTGAAGGACAAGATCCACGAAGTGTGGGACGAATCCTGCAAATCTCATGACGAAGCACGCAAAGTTTAGTACGGACGGGGACGACAAGATGGCCGACTTATGCCTTCGGGCAGTGAGGTGCGGCGCACGATCCGGCCTGGTCGACGCCGTGTCGGTGGGCAGCCGCCGTGGCCGCCTCGATGCTGACGACCAGGCCAGGAGTGAAGCCTTCTGGCACAGCAGGAACCCCGGCGTGAGTCCGACAGGGGATTCGCACCACTGGAACCCGCTCCCTGGCATACAGGTGGTGATGACGGCCCACAACGCATCTCTGTGGATCATGGGGTGCATCGGCAGCATCGAGCGGTCCCTCGCCGGATTCAGGTGGCGGCTCATCATTACGGACGACGGGTCGACCGACAACACCGCTGACCTCTGCGAAGGGCACATATCCGGCGCCGACAGTTACACCTTCCAACGGCACAAGAAGGCAGCCAATGTCGATACGGCCAAGAACAGAGCCGTCAGGCTGGCCCTCGAACACCAGCAAGACTACCCGGTGGTCTGCTTGATGGATGCGGACGATGAGATGCGGTCGAGCCGTGTCCGGCACCTCCTGTGGCAGATGCGTGATGGCGGTCACCTGGCTGTGTTCGGTGACTACCAGCGATACGACGTGACAGGGCCGGAGCACGTCATCAACATCATCGGGGCGACAGAGGTGTCGCAGGTCGCGTCCGACTTCGGGCCATGGGCCACGCTGTTCCACGCTTCCCTGATCCCCGAAGACGGGAACCTATTCTGGGACAACCCATTCGCCCTGGGTGACTGCGACCTCTGGCTCAGATGGCACATCCAGGGAGTTAAGATGGTTCCGCTGCCTGGCGAGGTGGTCCACATCTACTACGTCCACCCACAGCTGTCAGCCACGCGGAGGATTCATAAACGGAGCGGGCTGGGTAAACGGCACGCGTGGATAAAACGGAAGATGCAGCTTGTCAGCCTATCTTCCGAGCCTTGATCCCGTTTCTCCACTCCCACTCGAAATCGTATACAATTTCCTCTGACTCTAGGTTCTGGACTGTCCCAGCTTCCGGCCCGGTGATCTCCGTCACCAGGAATTCAGAGTCACCCCAGCGGATCACGTCTCCCACGGCAAACGACAGCGGCGCCCGGTAGCCCCTCGCCTTCCACCACGTCACGAGCCGACCTACCCCTCCCTTTGTGATGCCATACTCTTCGGCCACGAGGGCGTAGGGTAACTGCCTGGCCTTGTACAGGATGTCGCTGGTGCGGCTGTCTGGCTCCTTGCTTGGTCGTCTGCCCTTTGCGCGCACAGGGAGGCCCGCGACGCCTGCCCAGGTCGATACGGTGGATACAGCCACGCCGTGCTTCGTGGAAATTTCGTACAAAGGAGCGCCGCTCTTATACATTTTAAGAGCGGCGCTGCGAGTTTTCGGATTTGTTGGTGTGCGTCCCATGGCTGGTAGAACCAGGTTCTACCGGTGCCGATCAGGATTTCTTCTTTGGGGCCTTGGCCGCACAAGCCGTCGAGTTGGGAAGGATATCCGTCAGGATCGCCTGTTCCTCGGCGCTCGGGAAATCCAGCCATCGGCGGCCGTGGAAGTCTTCCTTGGGGACGATCATCTTCTCCATCAGGAGGGGCACCTCAACGCCTGCCTCTTTGGCCACCTCGGCCACGGCGCGGCGCATCTTGTTGAAGAGGCTGACATTGAACCCGCCGTCAGGCTTGACGAAGATTTCGTCGTTGAACCGGGCCGTGACGACTTCCACGAGGTGGATGTTCGGGTCGTCCACGTCGAGCTGTTCGCTCAACATGCGCTCGGCTACGCCAATGGCGACGGGGCTGTAGCTGTTCCTGAACTGGAACTGGGCGTAGGCATGCTCTTTGTCCGCCACGCCGTCCTTGTCAACCAGGTTGACTGAGGTGACGGCCCCGGTGGGATGAGCCACGTTGAACGGGTAGAGCTTTCTGAGCGCCGCCTTGGCGAGCAGTGGCTTGAGGAGGGCCTTGAGGGCCTTGCCAGCTTTCTCTTGCTGGTCGGCCTTCACGAAGGACGCCACGGGAGTGGGGTATTCCTTGGTGGCCGGAACGGTGGCTTCGAGTTGCTGCGATTTGGCCGAGCTGCTGCTGCGGGCCGTGATTTTGGTCGGTTTGACTGCGGTTGCTGTATTAGGCATGGACGAGACTGTAGACGTTTTCGCGCAGCCGTCAACCCTAACTTCACAAAAAGTTAAGCGATCACGAATATCGTCGGAAGAGCAATCGTCGTTTCAGCGTTCAGGCGATCAACAACGGTCAGTGTTCCGGCCAGGGCCTGGGCGACTGACAGCCCTGTCGTGTCCACCACGACAGTGCGGCCCCAGAGCACTCCGGTCGCGGGCACTGAGAACGTCCACTTGTACATCAGCAGGTCCTCGTCAACGTCTGTGGCGACGGCTGAGTACTCTAGCTTGTCGCCCACCGCTACCTCCGAATCCACCGTGGCCGACGTGGTGATAGTGAGATCCGTGGGAGCGGTGTTCCCGAACAACTCCGTTGTCAAGGCCACTATCGTTGTCGCCCCTGATGGATTGTCCGTGATAGTGACCTTGACACGTCGAACACCTGCAATCTCTGTATCAACATAGCCTTTCGTAGCCGCATGTAAAGCAAC
>CALACF010000021.1 GCA_937890245.1 uncultured Flavobacteriales bacterium | reverse complement strand
TACGTGCAAATGCTTGGATCGGTCGAGGCGTTTGAGGCGCAATACGGACAGAGCGTCGCTTCATGGAAGGCTGAATTTCGCTTGCCCGTTGCTGAGCAGATGATGGCCGAGCGGATGCAAGGCGAAATCGAGGGGCAGGTTCGGTCGACGCCCCAGGATATCAGCAACCACTTTGAGGGGATGCACCCTGATAGCTTGCCACTGATTCCCGAAGAAATTCGCTATGCGCAAATCGTGATTGAGCCAGAAGTCAGCGAAGCTTTGAAACTCGATACGCACCAGTTCTTGGACAGCGTCCGCGGCGCGGTGGTGGCCGGCAATCTGTCAATGACACTGGCGGCCTTGCGACATAGCCAGGACCCCGGATCCAAGTACAAAGGGGGCTGTTACGAAAATATTCGGCGCGGCCAATTTAACGCCGAACTCGAAGCCCAAGTCTACGCCACGCCTGAAGGCGCCTTTTCCCCGGTCTTTGAAAGCGACTACGGCCTCCACTTTGTCAAGACGACCGAATTGCGTGGTGAGGTGTTTTCGATGTGCCACGTGCTGGTGAAGCCGACCGTTTCAGCTGAGGCGGTTGCAGCAGCGGGCGCCCAGATGGACTCGATCGCGCGTTGGCTGGCTGTGGACTCCTTGACGTGGAACGAAGCCGTGTTGCTCTATTCGACGGACGAAGAGACGCGCCTGCAAGAAGGACGGGTGATCAACGAGCGGTCTGGCGGTCTGTACCTAGGTGTGGACGAGCTCCCGGCGGGCTTCTTCTTCGTGCTCAATGAGCTAGAAGAAGGTGGACACAGCGCGCCTGCATTGGCATCAGGAACAGACCAACAAGCATACGCCATCTACAAATTGGAGGCGCGCAAAGCGGCCCACCCGGCCAACCCACAACAGGACTTCGAACTGTTCCAGCAGCTGGTCGAATCGACTTTGAAACAAGACAAACTCGACCGCTGGGTGCGGAAGAGACTCGGGGAAACGTATGCCCGCATCGCTGATGAATTCAGCGCTTGTGATTGGGCATACCCATGGAACTCGGCGGCTATTTTGGGCGCCACAAACACAACGGAATGAGCACAGGATCAGACCAAGCAGCCCTCGATGCGCTGCGAGCAAAACATGCAGAACTGACCCGCGAGGTGGGCAAGGTAATCGTCGGTCAAGACGACGTAATCGAACAGGTACTGACCGCCGTTTTCAGCGGTGGTCACTGCCTTTTGGTGGGCGTGCCGGGCTTGGCGAAGACGCTGCTAGTCCATTCGATTTCTGAGGCTTTGGGACTGAGTTTTAATCGAATACAGTTCACACCTGACCTCATGCCGAGCGACATCATCGGCTCCGAGATCCTCGACGACAAGCGGCAGTTTGTCTTTAATAAGGGGCCGTTGTTTGCCAATGTGATCCTCGCCGACGAGATCAACCGCACGCCCCCCAAAACGCAAAGCGCCCTGCTTGAAGCAATGCAGGAGCGGTCGGTGACGGCGGCGGGTACGCGACACGTATTGCCCCACCCCTTCTTCGTGCTCGCCACACAGAACCCCATCGAACAAGAGGGCACCTATCCCTTGCCCGAAGCCCAACTCGACCGCTTCATGTTCAACGTCTGGGTCGATTACCCATCGTATGCGGAGGAGCTTGAGGTTGTCAAGCGCACCACAGGTGGAGAGTCGGTAAAAATCAACCCGGTTAGCTCTGCGGAGGAAATTGCAGGTTTTCAGCAGCTCGTTCGACGGATTCCCGTTGCGGACAATGTGGTAGAGTACGCCGTGGGATTGGCGGCCAAGACACGGCCCGGGCGCGAAGGCGCGACCGACGCCGTGAACCATTACCTGAGCTGGGGTGCTGGCCCGCGCGCCTCGCAGTACTTAATTGTTGGCGCAAAATGTCACGCCGCCTTCAGCGGAAAGTACAGCCCGGACATCGAGGACGTGAAAGCTGTCGCCCTGCCCATCTTGCGCCACCGCATCGTGCGCAATTACAAGGCAGAGGCCGAAGGCATCACAATTGAAAAAATTGTTGCCGACTTGCTATGAAAAGTTGGATTGACATCGCCCCGGATTCGGACTTTTCCCTGGCCAACATACCGTTCGGCATCTTTAAAACCGAAGTCAACACGGCGCGTGTAGGCTGCGCCATTGGAGACCGCGTAGTGGATTTGAAAGCCCTCCACGTCCTTGGATATTTAGAGAACTTGCCCTTCGAATTGGCCGATTTAGATTGTGCTTCCCTCAACCCAATCATCGCCCGGGGCAAGGGTCCTTGTCGCGAGCTGCGCTCCCGGGTGCAGAAATTGCTTCGCTCTGACGTTCCAGATTTACAGCGCAAGGAGCACCACGTGGCACAGGCCTTGTTGCCACTGGCCGAGGTGACAATGTGCATGCCGGTAGAGATTGGCGATTACACGGACTTTTATTCGAGTGAACAGCACGCCCGCAACGTCGGCATGATGTTCCGCGATCCGGACAATGCACTGCTGCCGAACTGGAAGCACATGCCCGTAGCGTATCACGGACGGGCATCTTCAGTGGTGGTGAGCGGCACGCCTTTGCGCCGGCCCGCCGGACAGCTTCGGCCCGATCCTGAACAGCCGCCAATTTATGGCGCCTCTCGCTTGCTCGATTTCGAGCTCGAGATGGGCTTTATCACCCACCCTGGCAAGCCTCTGGGCGAAACGATTTCAACAGCTGAAGCTGAGGCGTTCATTTTCGGGCTGGTGTTATTCAACGATTGGAGTGCGCGCGACATTCAGAAATGGGAGTACGTACCGCTGGGACCATTCCTGGGAAAAAACTTCGGATCGAGCATTTCGCCTTGGGTTGTGACCTTGGACGCATTGAACGGGTTGCGCGTTCCGGGGCCCAATCAAGATCCCAAAGTGCTGCCGTATTTGGAGTACGAGGGGAACGGTCATTATAACGTGGCGCTCGAAGTGGACATCGTAACACCAGAGGGCGTGGCCACGACTGTAAGCCGATCAAACCTGCGGCACATGTACTGGAACATGCAACAGCAGCTCGCCCACCATACGGTTGGCGGTTGCAATGTTCGCGGCGGTGATTTGCTTGCGAGTGGCACGATCAGTGGTGACGATGAGGGCAGCTACGGCAGCATGCTCGAGATTTCTTGGCGTGGCACGAAGCCCGTGGAATTAGCAGATGGCAGCACGCGAAAGTTCATCGCCGATGGCGATTCGGTGGTGATGCGCGGTTGCGGTGTGTCAGCTGAAGGCGAACGCATAGGATTCGGCGAAGTCGAGGGCACCATCTTGGCACATTGAACCGCGCGAAATTTATCTAACCCGGGCGCGGTGCATTGCCCTGCCGGGTTTACTTTGGGTCGATGAGCGAAGGCCCTGAAATAGATCTCGAAGCAGAGAAGAAGGAAATCCTTCGCCAGTACCGCAAACTCTTGCGCGCGGCCGAACATTCGAAATCACGCAAGGACAAGAAAGCGATCCGCAAGGCCTTCGACACAGCACTCGAAGCACATGCACATATGCGCCGAAAAAGTGGGGAGCCCTACATTTTTCATCCGATCGCAGTCGCACAGATCTGCGCATCTGAGCTTGGGCTCGACACCATATCCATCGTTTGCGCGCTCTTGCACGACACCGTGGAGGACACGGACATCACACTCGCCGACATCAACCGGGATTTCGGCGCAAAAGAGCGGACAATCATCGACGGGCTGACGAAGATTTCAGGGATTTACGACCCCACGACTTCAGCCCAAGCTGAGAACTTCCGCAAGATGCTGCTGACGCTCAGCGATGACATACGCGTCATCCTGATCAAGATCGCCGACCGCCTCCACAACATGCGCACGCTGGGCAGCATGCCCCGGCACAAGCAATTGAAGACCGCCTCAGAGACCGATTTCATGTACGCTCCTCTCGCCCATCGATTGGGCTTGTACGCCATCAAAAGCGAACTGGAGGACTTGTCAATTCGGTACCGGCAACCCGATGTGTACGACGAGATTGCAGGGAAATTGCGGAAGACCAAAGCGGTTCGGACGCGGTTCATCAACTCGTTTATGCGGCCAATTACTGAGGCTTTGACGCGCGAAGGCATCACGTTTGAGATCAAGGGACGGCCCAAGAGCATCGCCAGTATCCGCGAGAAAATGATCGCTCAGAGCGTTGCGTTTGAGGACATCTATGACATTTTTGCCATCCGCATAATCCTCGACACACCGGTGAACCAGGAAAAAGCCGATGCGTGGAAAACGTACAGCATCGTTACCGATTTTTACCAGCCAAACCCAGACCGACTTCGCGATTGGATCAGCATTCCGAAGGCAAACGGCTATGAGAGTTTGCACACCACGGTGATGTCACCCACTGGAAAATGGGTCGAGGTGC
>CALACF010000020.1 GCA_937890245.1 uncultured Flavobacteriales bacterium | reverse complement strand
GCTGACGTCAAGCGCCTCGGGAAACTTCAATGACACCACCAGGGCGGCTTTCGTGGCGGCGACCTCCTCGAGCCGTTGGTAGGCATCCCCACGATCGAAGCACGTGTATTGCACGCCGAACTCATCGCCCACACGGTCCGCGCGCAGCACATCTTGCCAGCCCGAACACTCGAAAAAAGCCGGGCGATCTGAAGCCTTGTTGAACGCCTCCAACGACAAATTGCGCTCTTCCGGCCGATCAAACTGGGCCGACCACAACGCATCACAATACGTCTGGCGCAGCAGCGCAATACTGCCCATCAAAGAACTCGGGTAGCTCTGCTGCGAGCTGCCCTTTGAAAAACTGTGCCACCGCGCCGCGTCAGGCATGATCACCGCCTGGGCCGCCGTCTCGGCCAAGGTCACCCACGCTCCAGATCCGCGAACGATGCCATCCCGGCGGTGGGTCAGCACCGCGCCAAAACCGGCCTTTCGCAAGGCGTTGCGCCGAGCGCCACCCGTCTCAAAATTGGCCGACGCATCAAACTCCGGGCGAATCGCGGCATTCCACGCCAAGGCCGCCTCGCTGTCCTCACGCTCATAATGCGGCTTGCCGTCCCAACCCGCTCGCTTGCCAGCCGGTAGTCCCAGATCACTGAACACGTCCACAAGCCCGGCGTACACGAACATACCCCGCGCGTCGTGCACCACCACCGGCTCGCCAGCCCCCGCCACATAAGGCCCCGCGCCCACAGACACGATCCGTCCCCTGCGCATCGCAACGTGCCCGCCCTCGATCACCGTCTCAGCATCCACTTGCACCCTTGCCCCATCGAGCACTTGCACGGTCAACGCCCGGTCGACAGATCCATTGGTCGGGTGGGTAGAAGCCGGGACGATTTGGCCTACAATACGGGCACTTCCAGCAACAGCTAGAAAGAGAAAAACGAAAATATTCTTGAAAGTCATGGCAAGGGGTGGTCGGCGACTTGGACGCTTCTGACTTGCAAGATACATTTGCACCATGAAGCACCCCATCAGCATTTACGCCGAAATGACGCCCAACCCAGACGTCATGAAATTCGTCACCGATCGCGCGCTCATCAGCGAGGGCGGCACCGCTGAATTCACGAGCAAATCCCAAGCCACGGGCTATTCGCCACTTGCCGTTGAGCTCTTCAATTTTCCATTCGTCGCGCGCGTGTTCATCAGCGGAAACTTTGTCTCAGTCACCAAGGACGACACGCTCAGCTGGGACATGATTGCCATGCAGATGCGCACCTATATGCATGAGTGGCTGACAGATAACCTCGAGGCCGTCACGCTTATTCCAGAGCCTGACCATGCCAATTCGGATGAGGCCCCAGCATCTGACCGCAAAGGAGGCCCAGCTTCAACTGCGGCCTCCAGCTTCGCGGCCCACGAAATCGACGAGAAAATTCTGGCGCTCATCGAGGAATACGTCCAGCCCGCTGTTGAAAGCGACGGTGGCGCAATCGAATACCGCGGCTTCTCAGAAGGCGTAGTCCATGTCGCCATGCGCGGCGCCTGCGCCGGTTGCCCCTCGTCAACCCAAACATTGAAGGGCGGCATCGAGCAACTTCTACAGCAGCATCTACCTGAAGTCAAGGAGGTCGTTTCGCTTTAATCCGCGCCGAGCTTTAATGCGCGCCGAGCTTTAATGCGCAGACTTCATCGCCCGCACTTCATCGCGCAAAGCGTTGATTGCATGCTGCACCGCTCCGCCGGCTTCTGGCCATTCGGTTGAAAAATAGCCGATGGCGCGCCAGACTTCTACAACCTTGCCCGGCGCCAATGGATAGGGCTCGTACAAGGGATTGTTCGAAATCATCATCAGTTCGCCGCCCTCGTCCATTTGGTTTTCGATGCGTTTGAAGACCATGCCATCTTCTTGCGTGACCACGATATAAGGACGGCCGCCGCCAACGCCTTCTAAGGATTCGACAAAGCTGCCGAGGATGTAACTGCCGCTGGGCACTGGCAACATGCTGTCGCCTTCGATTTGAAACATGCGCAGCGTTCGGTACTGCGGGATTTCTGGAAAGGGGAGCGAAAAATGTTCGAGGCCCTCCATCCATTCGGGGTCCGCGAAGCCCTGCGTGTAGCCCGCCGCCGCTTTGTGCGGAACAACGGCGATCCGCTCAGCGTCGCTGTCTCGGTCGACCGGAATTGCAAGGACGCGCGGGGCGTTTTCCATGGGCTGCGCTGCACCGCCGATCACCAAGGTGTCGATTGAAACCTCAAATCGTTGGGCCATTGCCACGAGCGTCTCGAGTCGCGGTTCGGACCGTCCCTCCTCGTACGCGCCCAACGCCGAGCGTTTGAGACCGAGTTTTTCTGCCAATTGGGCCTGGGTCCAACCCTGCGCCTTTCGATAATGCCGGATCTGCTTTCCGACCGTGCTGATTCGTCCCATGCCGCAATATGGAAAAAGCCAAGCGCATTGGCAATTTCAACGGACATAAAATGATACCGAAAATCGCCGTCCAAAGCGTATAACAAATAGACGAATCCGCCGTATCTTTATATTCATGCCCAAATTATTGGTAGCTCAATTGTTTTCACTTCTCGCCGTGTTGTGTTTTTCGGCGCCGAGCGCCGCGCAAACACTGGCAACGCCCACACAACTCACTGGCGTGCAAGGTGTTGCAGAAGACCACTTTTCGTACATCCCGCCAGCGACAGCCATCGAAACCGCAGCCTCTGCCCGCTCGGCCGTCTTGTTCAACGTGGATTACACCGGCTTTCCTCAGCCCGCCATCGTCGCGTTCCAGTACGCCGTCAACATTTGGTCCGAGCTGATTGACTCAAGCCAATTGATCGAGATTGAAGCCAATTGGGAAGACTTGCCTGGGGAGACATTGGGCTCTGCAGCCCCCACTGGATTGGCACAAAACTTCGCCGGCGCAGGGTTCACAGACACATATTACCCCATTGCATTGGCCAATTCCATCGCCGGAACTGACCTCTCGTCCGATGTGGACATCGCCTGCAACTTCGACAGCGGATCGCCGTGGTACTTCGGCACCGACGGCAACGTTCCCGCAGGCCAATACGACTTTGTGACGGTCGTCCTGCACGAGCTCGGCCACGGCCTCGGCATCATTGGAAGTGCTCTAGTGGTAGGGAATACGGGGTTTCTCGGATCCGGCGGCACACCCTATATCTACGACCGATTCGTGGTGACGGCCACGGGCGACACAATCACCGAAGTTTCACAGGGAACGGCGGTATTGGCAACGGCATTGACTTCGGGCGGGCTGTATTGGGCTGGACAAAATGGGGTGGCAGCAGCACCTGCACCTCCGGGCATTTATGCGCCGAGCAACTGGGAGTCGGGCGCGAGTTTTTCGCATTTGCGCGAGGACATGTACCTCTCGGGCACGCCCAATTCTTTGATGACCCCCCAACTCTACACGGGCGAGGCCATCCACAATCCAGGGCCCATCATCGGCGGCATGATGTCCGACATGGGCTGGGGCATACAGGGCTGTTTTTTCTCCAACTTCGAACTCGGCCCGCAAATCGCCTGCAACCCGCAGACAAACACCTACAGCCAGCAAATCACGCTCACCTACAACGACCCGCCCGCCGGCCTGCTCAACATCAACGGCTCGTTGTACGTCATCAGCGGCAGCCCGCAAACGATTACCCTCAGCAATCTATCCTCCGACGGAGCGCTCGTCGATGTCACGGCATACTTCACAGGCGGTCCGGAATGCTCGTTTTTTCAAGCCGCCGCCTTCACTGCGCCCAGCGCCTGTTCGGGCGGAAACTGCGCCATCACGGGGCTTTCTTTGGGCGAGCAAACGGCCTGCAACCCCTCCGATGGCTTATACGACCAGGCCCTGACGCTCAGCTTTGACTTCTCAGGTGAGGCGGGCGACGTGGTGGTGAACGGCGTGGCCTTCGCCGTATTCAACAACAGCGCCGAAGTGCTGCTCGAAGACCTGGTAGCCGACGGGGCGCCCGTTACATTGCTGGTCGAGTTCACAGCAGACAACGGCTGCACAGCTGCGTTTTTTGACGCTTTCACCGCCCCCGCCGCCTGCCCTTGCAGCCTGAGCGCCGAGGTCGTGAGTGTCGGAGTCTGCGATCCACTGAGCAACACCTTTGACGCATTGATCGCGCTGACCGTGCTCAACCCTCCCTTCAACGGCACCCTTCAAATCAATGGAGTCGGCCAAAGCCTCCCAGCTTCCGGCACAATCATCACGGCCCAAATGAACGACCTCCCGTCCGACGGTCAGCCCGTTGGATTTCAAGCCCAATTCACCGATTTACCCAGCTGTGCCGTCACGCTCAACCCCGCCTTCACCGCCCCCGTCAGCTGCTTTTGCCCAGGCGACCTCGACCTCGACGGCTTCATGGGTGTTTCCGACATCCTCGAAATACTCGCACAATTCGGCTGTAACACAGGCGATTGCACGGGCGACGTCGACGGTGACGGGGTCACCGGCGTCTCCGATATCCTCTTGCTGCTCGCGGCATACGGGACTGCCTGCTCATAAACACCTCCGTTTGCTAATCTGATTGGCATTGCCGTTATTTGCGGCATGCCCGCGGACCGATCCATTCTCCACCTCGACCTGGATACATTTTTTGTGTCCGTTGAAAGGCTGATGGACAGCCGTTTAGAGGGTATGCCAATTCTAGTTGGCGGAACGAGCGACCGCGGGGTGGTGGCCGCCTGCAGCTACGAAGCGCGGCGGTTCGGGGTGCATTCGGGCATGCCCATGCAGCTGGCCCGGCGACTCTGCCCGGAGGCCACGTTGATTCGCGGCAATACTTCGAACTACACCAAGTACTCGAAGGCGGTGACTGATATCGTCCGCGAAAGCGTGCCGGTCTGCGAGAAATCTTCAATCGACGAGTTCTATGCCGATCTGACGGGAATGGATCGGTTCTACGGTTGCCTCGCTTTCTCGGGCGAGTTGCGCGATCGCATTGTTCGCGAAACCGGGCTGCCGATTTCCTTCGGGCTGTCAAACAACAAAACGGTTTCCAAAGTCGCAACTGGCGAGGGCAAGCCCCTCGGGGCCACACATGTGGGGCAAGGAGGCGAGCGCAGTTTCCTCGCGCCTTTGTCGATTCGTAAAATCCCAATGGTCGGCGACCGCACCTATCAAACCCTGCGCGGTCTCGGCATCAAACAAATCGCCACCCTTCAAGAAGTCCCCGTCGAAATGATGGAGCGGGTGCTGGGAAAAAGCGGTCGAATGATCTGGCGCAAGGCCCATGGCCACGACCCCTCACCCGTGGTCGCCACCACCGAGCGCAAGTCCATTTCCAGTGAACGCACCTTTGCGTCGGACACAACCGATCTTGAAAAGATGCGGACCATCCTGCTTGCCATGGCAGAGAATCTCGCCTTCCAGCTTCGGCGCGGCGGGAAGCTCACGGGCTGCATCACCGTCAAAGTCCGGTACGCCGATTTCGACACGCGCACCCTCCAGGCCCGCATACCCAGCACCGCAGCCGACCACCTTCTCATCCCACAGGTCCTCGAAATGTTCGGCAAGCTCTACAACCGACGCGTCCGCGTTCGGTTGATCGGCGTCCGATACAGCCAGCTTGTCGACGGCGGGATGCAGCTCGATTTATTCCACGCCGATCAAGAGCGCAACCAACTCTACCTAGCCGTCGACAAGCTCCGGGCCCAGTTCGGCGCACGCTCGGTCGTGTCAGCCGCCGGCCTCACCGCCCGAAGCATCGGCGGATTCAACCCCTTCTCAGGCGAGCCACCCATCCCACTTGCCAATCGCCGTCAGTAACTTATCCATCAAAATATCCAGTCCAATGTGTGGTCGCTACGTCACCGTCACCTCCGTCTCCGCCATCGAAAAGCGCTTCAACGTCCAGGCCAGCCCCGCTTTTTCAGCCCGGCCTCCCGCGCCCAATGTCAACGTTTCCCATGGCGAGCAGGCCCCTGTGATCATCGCCGGCGGGGCAGGCGCAGCGGGCGGGGCAGGCGCAGCCGGCGGGGGCGGCGCCGTTCTCGAATCCATGCAATTTGGCTTCACACCGGGGTGGGCAAAAAAGCAATTCTACATGGTCAATGCCCGGAGTGAGGGCGACCACAACAAAACCAACGACCCCCGTTACACCGGCGCCATGGGGATCCTGCAAAAGCCCATGTTCCGGCAGTCCATTCGAAGTCGGCGCTGCCTGGTGATTGCCGATGCCTTCATCGAGGGGCCACAGCACGAAAAGTTGAGCAAGCCCTACGCGGTCTACGCCCGGGGCGGCGCCCGGCCCTTTGCCCTGGCGGGCATCTGGGACCGCTGGGTCGACC
>CALACF010000019.1 GCA_937890245.1 uncultured Flavobacteriales bacterium | reverse complement strand
ATGCCAATCCACACCGCCCCCACAAATCGACTAAAATCCTGCCAAGGCGACCCCAACACATGACAGCATGTCCGATTAGCTGACACGAGCGCCAGTGTTTGAGGTCTGCTCAGTGAATTGCCACTAAAGTCGATGTTCAGGTTTTCTAATTAAATAGGGTATCCCTCTGGTGACGGACGTTTTGACTTTTTTGAAGTCGATAAAGAGGCGGGAAAGGGGCGGGAAAGGAGCGGGCTGTGAGATAAGATTTAGGCTGGGAATTGAGGAATGTGTCGCACCTTTGTGCAGCTCAAAACGCGTACCTCCATGAATACTCCTATCGGCTTTGGCGTGATCGGCCTCGGACATATTGGCAAACGCCATGCAGAAATGGTCAAGCGCCATGGAGAGTGTGAGCTGCATGGGATGGTGGATGTTAGAAGCGCAGAGGCGTGTGAAGTAACTGAGACCGTAGAGGCAGGGGTCCCGTTTTATGGGACGCCTGCAGAGATGCTCGAAGCGCATCCGGAGATTCAAATTGTCAGTATTTGTACGCCAAATGGCTTGCACGCTGACCAAGCGGTTGAGGTGCTCGAGGCGGGGCGCCACGTGATCATTGAGAAGCCGATGGCTTTGACCGTGGCTGACGGCGAGCGCGTTTTGCATGCGGCCCTGAACGCTGGTCGCCAGGCCTTTTGTGTGATGCAGAACCGGTATTCGCCTCCGAGCGAGTGGTTGAAGGAACTCGTTGAATCGGGACGCCTCGGCGAGATTTACATGGTGCAAGTGAACTGCTTCTGGAACCGCGACGATCGGTACTATAGCAAGATTCCGTGGAAGGGGCAGCTGGCCTTGGACGGCGGGACGCTGTTCACGCAATTTTCTCACTTCATCGACATCCTGTATTGGCTTTTTGGCGATATAAAAAACATCCAGGCGCGGTTCAATGATTTCGCCCACAGCCACAACACAGACTTTGAAGACAGCGGCCTGGTGACTTTTGATTTCAACCAAGGCGGCATCGGCTCATTGCAATTTTCTACAGCGGTTGACGACCAGAATTTTGAAAGTTCGTTGACAGTGATAGCCGAAAACGGCACCGTAAAGGTGGGCGGGCAGTACATGAATGAGGTCGAGTACTGTCATGTGCGGGATTACGAAATGCCCGTGCTTGCAGATGCCAATCCGGCAAATGATTACGGACATTACAAAGGTTCAGCAGCCAACCACGGCTTCGTGATTCAAAACGTTGTCGACACCTTGACCGGCCGCGGCAGCATCACGACCAACGCCATGGAAGGGCTCAAAGTGGTTGATATCATAGAGCGGATTTACGCGGCCTCTGATCGCGGTCTCACAGCGTAAGGCCGACCAAGATCACGTCGTCAACCTGCTCGTTGGCGCCTTTCCAAAGAAGGAACGACCGGTGGATGGCGGCGATGCGCTCGTTTGTGGGCAAGCAGCTGTGCTCGACGAGCAATTCAGCAAGACGTTTTCGGCCCAGCTTTCGTTCGTTGTCCCCGCCGAATTGATCGCGCAGGCCGTCACTCATTAAGTAAAACTGATCGCCGGGTTTGGACTCCATTTCAATTGTACTGAATTGCTCTGTGCCGCCGGTCGCGCGCAAAATCCTCATGTGGCTGCCCCCCAAACTCGCCCGATCGCCCCTCCAAATTTCTGCGCGGCCGTCTCGAATACGAAAACAGTCCATCACTGCCCCGCTGAACATCACACGCTGACCAGAATCATGCACGGCCAACACCGCCGCGTCGAAACATAAATCATTGCTGGCCGTCGAAATGGGGCAATCTGAAATCATCCGGTCCCGCGTCTTCAGTCTCATGCTCACTTGATCCAGCAAGCGGCCCAGCACATCAAAACTTCCTTCTTTCAGGGTCTGCTCGAAAACATTGTGACCGATCATCGACATCATTGCCCCTGGAATCCCGTGCCCGGTGCTGTCCACCACCCCGAGAATGCGCCAGCTCTGGTGCCGCCCCGCCCAAAAGAAGTCGCCGCTGACCACGTCCCGCGGCCGGTCCATTAGCACTGCCCCGGGAAAAACCTGCTGCAGCCTGCGCTCGCCAGGTAGCGCGATTTTCTGAATGTGCTTTGCGGAAAGAATACTCTGCGTGATTTTCACATAGGAGTCCCGCAGACGGAAGGTCAATTTTTTATGGGTTGCAATCTCGGCTCTCAGGCGCTCGTTCTCGGCTAGAATTTGCTGACGATCTTCGAGAAATCGTCGATGGGTATGTGTGGTCAAATTTGGTGCGGATTCCATGGCCGTAAAAATGCGACCGTCCTTGCCCGCAGGCGTAAGATTGAGTGCCTGCCTTGCCGTGGGAATTGTCCGATGTTCAGCTTGTGCCTCCTTCGTGCCCAGTTCGTGTTTACTTAGAGACCGTCGGGTCCGCACCGCCCGGGGCCAAGTCGTGTAGCAAAATATACTTAACCAAATCCGAATTGCTGTTCAAACGCATCTTGTCAAGGATTCGCGACCGGTAGGTGCTGACCGTCTTGATGCTCAGGCTCAATTGCCCTGCAATCTCTGTCATGGTCTTGCCTTCCCCGATGTACAAGAGCACTTCGTACTCGCGGTCTGACAAGGTTTGGTGTGACAAAACGCTGTCGTCGCGGGACATTTCATCGATCATCAACCGCGTCAAATCGGCGCTGATGTACTGCTTCCCATCAGCCACAGAGCGCATGGCCGCTTCGAGCACGTCGGGGGCGCTGTCCTTGTGCAAATAGCCCATGGCGCCGGCCTTGATCATGCGGATTGCGAATTGGTCTTCCGGGTACATACTCAATGCCAATACAGCCACGCTCGGATACATCGACCTCACTTGCTTCAGCACCTCGAGACCGCTTCGGCCCGGCAGTGAAATATCCAGCAGCAGCACATCTGGCAGTCCCTCACCCGCCGTGCCCCCGGCCTTATCAGCCTTGCGTAACAGTGGAAATACGGCCTCTCCTGTGTCAACATCTCCCATCACTTCAAAGTCTGGAAAGCCCTCGACCAAGCTCTTGATCCCCGCTCTAACAATGCTGTGGTCGTCACACAAAACGACCCGGTACTTTTTCGAACTTCTCATCGCTTGAAGATACTTAGGCCTTGCGCACGAACTGCGACTTTAGACCCATTTTTCCGAAGCCGTCGATCCGGCATGAGATGTCATGATCACCATCTACAAGCCGGATGTTCTTCACTTTTGTGCCGGCCTTGACGGGCTTGGGCGCACCTTTGACTGGGAGGTCTTTGATTACGATGACGGTGTCGCCGTTTTGGAGCGGGTTTCCGTTGGCATCCAAAATTTGGTCACCGGTTTCCGCGGAATCCTCGTCTGCTTCGCTTCCAGCTGCCCACGTGTGGCCGCATTCCGGGCAGTTCATCGAGGTCCCATCGGAGTAGCCGTAAGGGGAGGAGCAGGCTGGGCATGGTTGTTGGTCTGACATGTGGTGGGGGTTAAAAATCAATCGAGCTGCATGCGCACGCGGATGGACGTGCCACGGCCGGGCGTTGAGTCGATTTCGATTTGGCCGCCGTGGGCCCGAATGCGCTCGCGAATTCCGATCAGGCCGAGACCGAATGGGCGGTCTTCTGTTGCGTAGCCCACGCCGTCGTCGCCAATTTCGAGCAGTAGATCGCCGGGAGATTGGGTGAGTTGAATGTAGGCGTGTTGGCCTTTTGAGTGGCGGCCGATGTTGGTGAGCGCTTCTTGTGCGATGCGGAAGAGGTCGGTTTCTAGGGCGGGGGACAAGGGGGCGAAGTTATCGCTCGCGTCCTGGTTGGCGTCTTGGCCCGCGTCCTTGCCCGACCCAACCCGCAACCCGCACAATGCACCGCCCTGTCGATTGAAGTCGCGGACCAGTGATTCGAGTGCGGGGACGAGACCCATTTCGTCGAGGACGACCGGCCGCATCTGATGGGCGATGCTTCGGACTGTGGCAATGGTCGTGCTGTTCAGGTCGATCAGTTCGCTGAGCTTGTCGAGCACGCGCCGAAACAACGGGGCATCTTCTCGCCCGGCGAGTTCGCGCTGAATCCAATACAGCCCCAGCTTGTGTGCGGTGAGTTCCTGGCCGAGTTGATCGTGGATTTCGCGGGCGAGCCGCTTTTTTTCCTCGTCACGCACGCCGTCAACGTGGCGCACGAGCTGCAGCAACTCGCGGTTGAGCCCTTCGATTTCTTCGGCCCTTCGCGCATTCCGGGCGCGCATGATCCGTCGGGCCACCGCCCGTTCCAGCGCAGCAGGCATCCGGTCAAGCTCGTCGAGAAAAATGTAGTCGTCAGCCCCAGCGCGCCATGCCGCCACGGCTTCAGCATCGGTCGGCGTGCCGCAAAAGATGAAGGGCAGCTCGGGGTATAGGGCCCGGGCTGCGCGCAAGGCGTCCAAGCCGGGGTAGCCGCCCGCAATGCTTGCTGAAATCACAGCATCGGGCGGGTCGGCAAGCGCCGATAAAAAGTGGATGCGTCGATCGACGCGGCTCAGCTGGAAATCGATATGGAAGGACGCAAGCGCCCCTTCAATGTCGGTGGCGCGATCGGCGCCGTCATCCAGTAAAATGATGTGGAGCGCAGCGTGCGCAGGGTTTTCGTGCGCGGGCTGCGCAGGGCTCATCCGATGATAGAGCTGTACGTCACCATGAAGCTGCGATCTGCTTCGAAGAGGCCGAGGCCGTACTCGAGCAGCTCCACCGCCTTGGCCCGCTCGCCGTCGGCGTCAAGCTGTTCAGCTGCAGAAATGATGCTCGTTTTCAAGAGGTTCCCCTGGGATTCGGTCAAGGGCTCATCGCGGTAGTGGCCCGTTTCATCGGCTGCCTTTGTTCGCCCGGTCATCGTCCCGACGAGCGCACAGGCAATGTCGAAATCTAGATAGGCGTCGCGTTTGCTGCGCGCTTGGTAATTGGCAAATCCACGCATCATGTAGGCCGAGGGGTCCTTCAAGTCGAGCTTCACTAAATAGTTGTAAATACTCTTTGCGCGGGTGTATTTCTCAGCGTCCATCTCCGTGTCTGCTTGGGCAATTGCCGCTACGCGCAGCTCTTCAAAGAACTCAGTCTGATCCAAAACGTACGCTAGTTCCTTGTCCTTTTTTACGAAATTCGTTGCGTACTTCAGGGCCTCCTTGAGCGCCTTGGGGTAGCTTTCTTGCAACTCAGGGTCGTCGCTCAGATAAATCC
>CALACF010000018.1 GCA_937890245.1 uncultured Flavobacteriales bacterium | reverse complement strand
GAGCTCTGGCTCCGAACTTGTCCTGCGGCCGCAGATCAACTCGCCGCCGCCATCGCTGCTTCAATCAATCCGACCAAATCGATGACCGCTCTCTGTTTCTGAAGGGCATCGATGTGAGCTATTTCTAAGAGGGCTACAACGCTTTCAAAACCAAGGACCTTTGGTCTCTGTCCGGACAGCCTAAGCTATCTTGCCAAGAGCACATCACATGAACATTAGAAATTGGGGGCTTGTGCTCATTCTTTTGCTGGGCGGCGCACCCGCTGCGCCAGCCCAAGACGCTCTGTATGCCCCAGCGGCTGAGGGGCAGCGGCTGTTGAACGGGAGTTATGTCGTGGACTTTGCCGGTCGCGGGGGCGTTGCCAACTGGGTGGCCTACGAGCTGCGTGCGAGCGAGCTGACTGGGGGCGCCGATCGAGGCAACGACTTCCACAGGGACGGGCGCGCGGCGGGCAGCCCTTCGGCCACGGCGTATCGCGGAAGCGGATATGATCGTGGACATTTGAAGCCGGCGGCGGATTCGAAAAGCTCAACAGGCGAAATGTCGAGGTCATTTTTGATGACGAACATGGCGCCACAAACGCCCGCCCTGAACCGGGGTCTTTGGAAGTCACTTGAGGGCAATGTGAGAAGTTGGGCAACGACGTATGGCGCTGTGCACGTGTGCACAGGGCCGACGGACGAGTCGTTAGGCCAGTTGGATTCGGGCGTTCGCGTGCCGATGGGCTACTGGAAAGCAGTGCTGAGGCTGGGTTCAGACACCTCCGTTGTCGCCTTTATCTTACCCAATCAGATGACGCTTGGCGGCGGGATATTGGATTACATCATCAGCGTAGACGCACTCGAGGTGAAGCTCGATATGGACCTGTTCCCCGCCCTGCCTGATGCGGTTGAAGCGCGGATTGAAGCGGGTTCAAATGAGGAGAATTGGACGATTTCAAAAGGATCCACATTTGCGTACTCGGCACCCCAGTGCAAAGGGCAAACGCTGAAGAGGGTTCAGTGCAAGAACCACACGAAAAACGAGAACGGATACTGCAACGTGCATCAGAATCAGTCAGACGCGCCTACACAACAGACGTCAGGGTCCAGCGGCTCGACGCAATGCACAGGGGTGGCCCGATCAACAGGAAATCGATGCCGAAAAATAACACGAGACCCATCAGGGCGCTGCCACCACCACAGAGACCAGTAGCCCCCACGCTCGCCCTAAACTGTGAAAATCCTATTCAATATGCTGAGACTCTTCATTGTCGCTCTGCTAGTGATGGCGGCTGTGAATGAGTGTTCGCGTTGGTATTTCGCGGAGAGCTCGAAAGCCGAAATCGCCCTCAGCGACCGCATCTCTTTAGATCTCAGATATGAGTTGAGTACCCAGACCCATCAAGTCCAGGCCGGACTGATCTACAACTATCAGAAAGAGTATTTCTGGAAGAAATAGACAATCAACGCACCACCTCAAGCAAAACATCGCAGCTGGCGACAGAGGCGCCGGGCTCGGCGAACTGGAAGGCTGCACGAACCGAGGCAGCTGCTGTTTCAGCTTCGGCTTGGGTGGCTGCGTGGACCTGGGCCAGGGGTTGCGTGCTTGAAGATGGCCCGACCGAAGCGCCGACTTGGGCGAGGGCGGACAGGCCGACAGCTGGGTTGATGGCTGCGCCAGGTGTCGTGCGGCCGCCGCCGAGGGTGACGACTGACCAGCCGAGGGCGCGGACGTCCATGCCAGAGACGACGCCAGGGCGGTCAGCGTAGACGGGCAAGACCACAGGGGCGGCCGATAAATAGTTGGAGGGGCGCGCGAGCAGGTCGGCGGGGCCGCCCATGGCGTCGACCATGCGCTCAAAGCGCTCGGCTGCCGAGCCAGAAGAGATGGAATGGCGGAGCGCAGACAATGCTTCTGGGCGCGCGTCGGGGCCCGAGAATTTGCCGCATTGCACGAGCAGATCAGCGCCGAGGGCTTCGACGACTGCTTCAAGGCGAGGATGGCGCGGGCCGTCCGTTAAATACGAGATGGCCTCGTGGACCTCAAGGGCGTTGCCGGCCGAGAAGGCGAGTGGCTCGGACATGTCGGTAACGTGCGCAAAAGTTGGCATGCCGGCGTTGTTGCCCACATCGACCATCATGCGGGCGAGGGCGAGGGCGTCTGAGCGGTTCTGCATCACGGCGCCGTTGCCCGTTTTTACGTCGAGCACCAGCGCGTCAAGGCCAGCGACGAGTTTTTTTGCAACGATGCTGCCTGTGATCAGCCCCCGGTTTTCGACAGTAGCGGTGACGTCACGTACGGCGTACATGCGCCGGTCGGTTGGAGCGATGGTGTCGGTTTGCCGGACGATTGAAATGCCCACATCGCGGACTACGCGTTGGAAGTCGGCGGGGGATAGACCTGTGACGTAGCCGGGAATGGACTCGAGCTTGTCGATGGTACCTCCCGTGTGGGCAAGGCCACGGCCCGCGATCATGGGGACGTACGTGCCGCAAGCGGCGAGCATGGGGCCGAGCATCAGCGAGACGACATCGCCGACGCCGCCCGTGCTGTGCTTGTCGACGACGGGGCCATCGAGCTCGAATTCTGGGGCCGTGCCAGCGCTAGGACGTGCGCCTGCGCCTGCCTTGCCCCAGCTTAAAACGGTGCCTGAGTCGCGCACGGCGAGCGTCCAATCCACGCGCTCTCGCGGCGAAATGTCCTGGAAGTACACTGCCATGGCGAAGGCCGCGATCTGCGCTTCGGAGACCGAACCGTCGGCTACGCCAAATGCAAAGTCGCGCAGCTCATCGCCCGACAACTCGAAGCCGTCGCGTTTCTTGCGAATGATTGTTTGAGGCAAGTACCTCATGCCGACTGCATGCGCGACATTCGAAATCAGGGGGCGATCTCGACGCGGACGGCTGAAGGCCCTTTGGGGCTCACTTCGATTTCAAACTGGACTTTATTGCCCTCACGAATCTCCTCGGCCTTTATGTTCGAAATGTGGACGAAGACGCTGTCCTGGGATTCAAGGTCGCGAATGAAACCGAACCCCTTGTCCTCGTTGAACATCGTGACCATGCCTAAGCGGATTGGATCCACTTCAATATGCTCCTTTTTGGCCACCGAAATCTCGATGTCCTCAAGCTTAATCTCCTCGCGATCAACGTCTTCCGGCGGAGCAGCGTGCACCTGACCGAACTCGTCAACATACCCCATCATGCCAGGCGAATCGAGCGTTATCTTGTTATCCTTGGCAGCCAATTTCTTCAGCTCCTTCTCCTTGCGCTTCTTGTTGCGCTTCTGTTCTCGCTCCCGTTTCCCGAAAGTCTCCTGTGATCGTCCCAAACTAAAATCGTTTGTGCAAAGTTAACATTCACTCTCTATACCAATCACGGGGCGCGCCATCGCAATTTCCACAGGTTTTAACTGCAGCTGTTCGGGGGTGGTGGCGGCCTGAATTTCTTTGCGCCGGGCGGTGGTC
>CALACF010000017.1 GCA_937890245.1 uncultured Flavobacteriales bacterium | reverse complement strand
AATATCCGAGGCCGTGAACACGCCGCTGCCATCATTGATCCAAAGCTTGTTCTGTTGTCCAAAGTAGTTGGCGACATAGATGTCCAGGGCGCCGTCGTTGTTCACATCACCCATCACCGCACCAACGGAGTTCCCGGTGGTCCCGCCCCTCTAAACGAGTCCGATATTTGCTATTGTAATTGGTTGCAAAATCGGATTCAGACAAGGAGGGCAATATGCCTAGAAAACGATTTACCTCTGAACAGATCATTTCGAAGTTGCGTGAAGCTGAGATTGCCTTGGCAAAAGGCAAAGCAGTGCCACTGGTGTGCAAGCAGATTGGGGTCACCGAGCAGACCTACTATCGTTGGCGTAAGGAGTATGGCGGCCTGAAGGTCGACCAGGCCAAGAAACTGCGTGAGCTGGAGAAGGAAAATGCTCGTCTGAAAAAGCTGGTGGCGGAGCAGGCTTTGGATAATGACATTCTTCGGGAGGCCGCCTCGGGAAACTTCTGAGCCCGGCCAGGCGTAGACGTGCGGTATCCCATGTGCGTGAAGTGTTTGGGTGCCATCGGATTTCAGAGCGACGTGCTTGCAAGGTGCTTGGGCAGGCACGGTCTACGCAACGACGCCGGGCAAAGATTCCCGATGATGAACCCGTTCTGGTCAATGAAATCATACGATTGGCGACCGACTATGGCCGTTACGGCTATCGTACGATTACCAACTTGCTGCGCAACGACGGTTGGGATGTGAATCACAAACGCGTCGCACGATTGTGGCGCAGGGAAGGTCTGAAAGTGCCAAACAAGCAACCAAAGAAGGGCAGACTGTGGCTCCAGGACGGTTCCTGTGTGCGCTTGCCCGCCACCCATAAAGACCACGTATGGAGCTACGATTTCGTGGCAGACCGCACGCACGATGGGCGCCCCATCCGCATGCTCAACATCATCGACGAGTTCACGCGCGAATGCCTGGCCATCGATGTGGAACGTCGCATGAATCACAAAACTGTAATCGATAGACTTGCCGAACTGTTCGTGCATCGCGGCACGCCCGAATACATTCGCTCAGATAACGGTTCGGAATTCGTCGCTAAAGACCTGCAAAATTGGCTCGAAAAAGTAAAGGTCAACACCGCCTACATCGAACCCGGAAGTCCTTGGGAAAACGGCTACATCGAATCCTTCAACGCTCGACTGCGAGACGAACTCCTAAACGGAGAAATCTTCGAAACGCTGCTCGAAGCCAAAACCCTCATCGAAAGATGGCGCGTCCACTACAACACCGTACGGCCCCATTCAGCACTCGGAGGACGGCCTCCAACACCAGAAACAATCATCAAAAGAAAGGGCTTTACAACTCAAAACCTCAACCCTATACTAACTTAACAACTGGTACCATCAATGGGGGCGGACCACTACTCATTTCGATACTCCTGCATGCCGTGTATCGTAATTCGCACAACGGAACGCGGTACTACCTCGCGAAAGATCAGGTCGGATCGTTGCGCGCCATCTACAATGCTTTCCTGTCATTGCGAACGAAGTGCGGCAATCTCTTCAACTCATAACTTTGTCAGCGAATGTC
>CALACF010000016.1 GCA_937890245.1 uncultured Flavobacteriales bacterium | reverse complement strand
CCCTGGCGACGGCTGTCTCCAATTGAGCGCCTCATGCCGCGAAGGCCATCTGATGCTGACCCTGGATTCAAGATTGTTCAAGGCAAAATCCCCATTGGAATTGACTATTTCCCGTAGCAAAATCCCGATGGGACTCGTACAAATGGAGGGCCAGGACTTCTACCAAACCATCCGACAAAAAATGCACTGGGGGCTCGATGGCCGCGACGCCGCCGGTGAAACAAATGCAGCGGAAGACCGTTGAAGGACCGCGTACGACCATGAAACGGACTCCATTCCACCTGCCTTTGCTGGCGCTTCTGCTCTCTCTGCTGTTTGCCCATGCCAATTCAACGACCGCCCAACGCGCTTTGGATCGAAGCCGCACGCTCGGATTGGCGATTGGGACGGGCTATTACCTCGGCGAACTGAATCCCACGGGCCACTTCAAAGGGACGCTTCACACTGCCCGTGGTGCTTTTATGCGCTTCAACTACAATCGCAGGCTCGGCGTGAAAGTGGGCGTGTTGGGGACGACCATCGAGGCACACGACGCCGACAGCGACGACGCCTGGCGACAGAACCGGAACTTGCATTTTCGCAACCGCATCATCGAAGGGTCGGCCGTGGTCGAGTTCAATTACAAGGACTACCAATTGGGCGACACCTATGACGCCTTTTCTCCATATTTATTTGCGGGACTCTCCGTCTACAGTCACATGCCCACGGCCATGGTCGGCGAGCAGTGGTTGGAATTGCAGCCACTCGGAACGGAGGGTCAGGGCACAACAGGCGGTGCGCAACGCTACGCCACCACAGGGCTCGCCATTCCATTCGGCCTAGGATTCAAGTGGAACATCGCCCGCTTCACCGCGGTCAACTTCGAGTGGGGCATGCGCCGCACATTCACGGACTATCTCGACGATGTTTCGGGCTACTACCCAAGCTCGGCTGTGCTCGAAGACGAGCTCGGCGACCTTGCTGAGCGCCTCTCGGATCAGCGGGTTTTTGTCGACGGCTCGGTCGCCGATCCGATCGGCCAACAGCGCGGTGAGGGCAGCTTCGACGACCGCTTCGGCGTGCTCAGTATTTCGATCATTTTTCGTGTGGATCGAAAACCTAACAATTGTTGGAAAGGCTGAGCGTTTAGAGGGCGGAATGGAGGCTTGCGCGACCTAACTTGCGCAGCCGATTCAGCCCATGTCATCGCCCCAGTCTATAGACTCTTCTGAAACCTCGTCCCAACGGACGCCTGCCCATGTTGCGATCATCATGGACGGCAATGGTCGTTGGGCTGAGGAGCGGGGGATGGACCGCATGTCGGGCCACGCCTACGGAGTGGAAGCGGTTCGCGCCACGGTCCGTGCGGCCATGCAATGTGGCGTACGCCACTTGACGATGTACGCCTTCAGCACTGAAAACTGGAACCGCCCATCGGCTGAGGTCGATGCGCTGATGGACCTGCTCGTCCGCAGTTTGGCCGCTGAGGCCGATGAACTCGCGGGACAAGGCGTTCGCTTGCGGGCCATGGGTTCGCTTGACCGTTTGCCGGAAGGCTGCCGTGAGGCCTTGGCCGGTGCCGAGACAAAGACATCTGCGGGCGACAAACTCGACTTGACCTTGGCCCTGAGTTACAGTGGTCGCTGGGAAATCGTAGAGGCCTTCAGAAAAGCACTCGTAAGCGGCGTCGCCCCCGGTGATGTCGACGAAGACACCATCGGCCAACTCTTGGCCATGCCCAATTTGCCGGACCCCGAGCTGCTGATTCGCACCGGAGGCGAGCAGCGCATTTCAAATTTCCTGTTGTGGCAAATCGCCTACACAGAATTCCATTTTGCACCCGTATTCTGGCCGGATTTCCGCGAATCGCACTTTGAACAGGCGATCGAACAATTCCACAGCCGCCAGCGCCGTTTCGGCAAAACGGGCCAACAGATCCAACGCACTTCATCGTGAAAGCGAACTTGTTTTTACTCGGCCTCGCCGTCGTATTCCAGGCAGCCATCGGCTGCACCCAGTCTCTCCAAGCGCAGTCTGCTGTCGCTTCTGACCCGATCGACCTCGCCCTTCCTCGGGAGTACCGCATTGCCGGCCTCTCAGTGCTTGGCGCAGAATTCACCGACATCCAGGCTGTCAAGCTCTTCACAGGCCTGCAAGTCGGAGAGGAAGTGCGCATCCCCGGCGACCGCATTGCTCGTGCCATCCGCAATTTGTGGGACCAGCGCCTCTTTGACGACGTTTCCATAGAAATCGCTGAGCGCCGCAACCTGGACGTCTACCTCGTAGTCCGCGTTCGAGAAATCCCCCGCCTGAGCAACTACGGCTTTGACGGTATCAAGCGCAGTGAGCAGGAAACGCTCCGCGACAAACTCGACATCGTCCGTGGCCAGGTGGTCAACGACCATTTGCGCGCCACCGCCCGCCGCATCCTGCTCGACCATTACAGAGACAAGGGCTATTTCGACGCGGACATCCAGATCGAAGTGCGTCCGGACTCCATTTTACAGAACGCGGCCTCAGTTCACATCACCGTAGACAAGGGCGATAAGATCAAGATCGGCGAGCTCGTCGTTTTGGGCAATGCCGAGGTGAAGGAAAAGGTGCTGCTGCGCAAGATGCGCAACACGAAGGAACGCGCTCTTTGGCGCTTGTTCAAGCCTTCGAAGTACTTGGAATCGGAATTTCTCGACGACCTCGATGCAATTGTTCAACACTACAATACCGAGGGCTTCCGCAATGCCCGAATCGTCAAAGACAGTTTGTACCGCACGGCAGAAGGCGAGCTCGGCATTGCGGTGCGCATAGAAGAGGGCCACCGCTTTTACTTCCGCGAAATCAGCTTCACTGGCAACACGAAGTACCGCACGAGTCAGCTCGACTCAATTCTAGGCATCCAGCGCGGGGACATCTACAACGTTGCAGAGCTTGAGCAGCGCCTGTTCATGAATCCCAAAGGCATGGACTTGTCGGCGCTTTACAGCGACGATGGCTACCTGACTTTCCGCGCTATGCCCGTAGAAGTTCGGGCTGAGGGCGACAGCATCGACCTGGAGATTCGCTTGATGGAAGGCAAGCAGTTCAGGATTGGCCAAGTCACCATCCGGGGCAACTCAAAGACAAATGATCACGTGGTTTTGCGTGAGGTGCGAACCCAGCCGGGCGAGCTTTTTTCACGGACTGACGTGATTCGGACGCAACGCGAGCTTTCCCAGTTGAACTACTTCAACCCGGAGGCTTTCCAAATCAACCCGGTCCAGAATCCCGAGGACGGCACGGTTGACATCGAGTATGTTGTCGAGGAAAAGCCAACCGACCAGATCGAGCTGCAAGGCGGCTGGGGCGGTGGCCGCATCGTCGGTTCGCTCGGCGTGACGTTCAACAATTTTGCCCTGAGCAAGATCTTGGAGAGGGACACTTGGCGCCCTGTTCCCATGGGCGATGGCCAGCGGATTTCGCTGCGCGCCCAATCCAATGGCCTGTACTTCCAGAGCTACAATGTGAGCTTCACTGAGCCGTGGCTCGGCGGCAAGAAGCCAAATGCATTGACGGTTGGTATGTGGCGATCGATCCAGTCAAACGGTCTTCCAAAGAACGTCGATGGCGCGCCCAACCCGGCTCGGCAGACACTGATGATTTCGGGCATCTCAGCCAGTCTCGGCCAGCGTTGGAAGCAGCCCGATGATTGGTTCGTGATGAGCCTCGGCCTGGCTTATCAACGCTTCGACTTCGACGACTACAACAGCGGATTGTTCAGCTTCACCGACGGCCGTTCGAACAATATCGCACTCACCTTCAACCTTTCGCGCAACTCGGTCAGCGACCCGATCTTCCCAGTCTGGGGTTCGGAAATTCGCTTTACCGTGAAGGCAACACCTCCGTATAGCGCGTTCCAGCAGGGCCGCGATTGGACTGACGCCAGCGACCAAGAGAAGTTCAAGTTCGTCGAGTACCACAAGTGGAAATTTGCAGCCAACTGGTACACGCCCCTCACCACTTCGGGCGGCGAGAACCCACGATCGCTCGTCTTGCACACCTACTTCGGCGCTGGACTCATCGGCCTTTACAACGCCCAAATCGGCCTCTCACCTTTCGAGCGCTTCTACCTCGGCGGCGTTTTCCTCAGCGGCTACGTGCTCGACGGCCGTGAAATCATCTCCCTCCGCGGATATGACAACCTCTCGCTGACCTCCCCCGATCAAAATACGGGCGCCCCAGCTATCACGAAGTACGGTTTCGAGCTGCGCTACCCGCTGTCGACCAACCCCAGCGCCACGATTTACACGATGGCCTTCATGGAGGCCGGCCGCACCTGGGAAAAACCAGATCGCTTCAATCCCTTTGATGCCTATCGCTCTGCCGGCGTGGGGATGCGCATATTCCTTCCCATGTTCGGCCTGCTCGGATTGGACTACGGATGGAGGCTGGATGACGTCCCCACCGCCCCGGGCATGGCACAAGGCCAATTCCACTTTTCAATGGGCATGAATATCGGTGACCTCTAACGCACTTGCTTCACTACTTTTACGTTCCTATTCCGCTGTCCTAGATATTTATACCAATTTTCAACGCGATGAATTCCACGATGCTGAACTTCCGCAATGCGCTACTCGCCCTGTTTTTGATGGGAACGGTGGCCACAGTTTCCGCCCAAAAGTATGCTTACGTTGACTCTGATTACGTCCTGGCTCATTTGCCTCAGTACTCCGAGGCCCAAAGTGAGTTGAATGCACTGGCCAAGGATTGGCTGGGAGAAATTGAAGAGAAGCTTTCTGCAGCGGCCCATTTGGAGACTGCGTACCGTGCGGAACGCGTGTTGCTTACACCGGAAATGCGCCGAAAACGCGAGGATGCAATCGCTTCTAAGCGTACTGAAGCAACCGACATGCAGAAGGCAAAGTTTGGTGTTGAGGGCGAGTTGTTCCAGAAGCGACAGGAGTTGATCCAGCCAGTCCAAGACGAAATTTTCCAAGTGCTCAAGGACCTTTCGGCGGCCCGTGGTTACATGGTGATTTTCGACAAGTCCAAACAATCGAACATGCTGTACACGAACCCGAAGTATGACATCTCGGATCGTGTGATCAAGGAGCTAGGCTTCACGCCAGGCGAAACGATCGAGGAGGAAGAGCCTGAGCGCGGAGAGACACTTCAAGACCGCGTCGACGGCGTACTCGACAAGGGCAAAGACAAGGTCAACGACGCAAAAAACGACATGCGCAATCGCGGGTCTATGGGCAGCGGGGCAACGGAGCAACGGAGCAAACAATAATCACAACCAAATCATGAAACACACTCTACTCATTATCGGTCTTTTGATGGCCACGTTCAGCGCCAACGCGCAGATGGCAAAGTTTGGCCACATCGACACACAGGAGCTCTTGGCTTCAATGCCAGAGCGCTTAACAGTGCAGGCTCAAATTGAGGAGCAGGCAAATATGTACGAGCAGGAACTGCTAAAAATGCAGAGCAGCTTTGAGACGGACTACCGCGAGTACATCGACAAAGCAGAGTCCTGGCCAGCAGCCATCCGCCAGCAAAAGGAAAGCGAGTTGCAACAGGACCAAGCTGGTCTGGAGCAGTTCACGCAGACCGTTCAACAGGAGATGGCCACTTTGGAGGCACAGCTTCTTTCGCCTATGATTGAGCGCGCCCGCGTTGCGATCGAGGAGCTCGGTGCTGAGCAAGGGTTCACATACAT
>CALACF010000015.1 GCA_937890245.1 uncultured Flavobacteriales bacterium | reverse complement strand
TGCAGGAGCGGGTTGAGGCCTTGGCCATCAGCGAACTGCGGAATCAGTACAAGGTAGTCGGGATTCCAAGTCCAGGGCAGGCCAAGATTTTCTGGACTCTGGCGCAGCAGCAAGAAGGGGTCGATTCCAAACTGGTACTCGCCAAAATACAGCCCCAGCAGCATCGTAGTCAACAAGGTCGTGATGCCCGCGACGACGGCGATCACCGGCGACTCCCATCGTCCGGGCTTGCGCCGCAAAAAGACGGCTGCCAGGATGAGCATGAAGCCCATCCACAAGAAGAAGCCGCCCTCTTGTCCGCCCCAGAAGCTCGAAAATACAAAGCTCGTGGGCATCACATCGTTTAGATGTTTCCAGATATAGCTGAACTCGTAGCGATGCGAGAAAATCAGAAAGTACAGCAGGAAAAAGGCCAGGCCGATTGCCCAGCTGTGCACGCGAAAGCCCCAGCGCCCGAGTCGCTTGAGCTCCAACTGATTTTCGCTCAGTTCGTCTGAACTACCGCGCCCCACCGACAGCCCGTAGCCAAGGGTTGCCACCAGGCCGCTGCCCAGGGCAACCGCAATAAGAAAGTGTCCGAGCTGCGACGCCCAAGTCCACTCGTTTAGGAAGCTGATTCCGTCCATTGCACTTCGTGGGATTGCTCGTTGTACTTGCTCGGACATTTCATCAGCATCTTGCTGGCCTGAAATCGTCCGTCGATCACTTTTCCATATAGGTCAATGGATTCGCTCTGTTCCAAACCTTGACGTTTGGGCTCGTTCAGCAGCACTTCACGCGTAACACCGCTTCGGTCCTTCATGTGGAAGCGGGTTGTTGATGCATCTGCCTCAGGATCGTATTCGATGGGGTGGGCGTGGTCGAGCGTGCCGCTAACCTTGAAGATGACGCCCGGCTCTTCGAAGGCGCGCGCGAAGTCGACCGACTCGCTCGTCGAGGTGAACGTTCCGATGAGGGCGGCCATCAGGCCGGCTGTAATCAGCAGCAATACGATGTGGGTGCGGCGCATATTGGGTACTTATTTTTCGAGCTGTTCTTTCTCGAGTTCGGTCAAGCGCTTGTCCATGCCCCGCAAGGCCCAGCCAATACCGACCAGAATGACCATGACGACGGCGGCCACAACGGCGGCCTTGCCCGATCCAAAGAAGTAGCCGTCAAGCGTGGCTTGGGCAAGCGTGGCCTGGGAGAGCGTGGCCTGGGCGAGAAGTGGAATTGGCATCACAGTAGAGTTGGGGAATCAGCGATTGATGAGTGCGCGGCCCACGCGGATCATCCGCAGGCGCAATTTGTAGATCCAGTAGCAGAGTGCGCCCCATCCGATGACGGCGGGGTAGAACATGAGGCGGAGCGTGTTGTCCAAATCGTAGGTGTTGAAGCCGGGGCTTCCGTCTTTTCCGGGGTGGAGGCTCTCGTTGTACTTCGGCAGGATCATCAGCAGGACGACCAGCAAGATGAAGGCAAACACGTTGTAGGCGGCGGCGAGGCGCGGGACGCGGTCGTCGTCCGCTGTGGAGGCCCGCAAAATTCGGTAGCCCGAGTAGACGAGCACGGTGACCAAGGCGCCATTGAGCTGGGGATCGGACACCCACCAAGCGCCCCAGGTGAAGCGTGCCCAGACGGCGCCGGTGATCAGGCCGAGGATGCCGAAGAGCAAGCCGGTACGGGCCGCCGCGTCTGCGCGTTGGTCAAATTTGATGTCGCCCGAGAGCATGAATCGAATCGATGCCACAAAGCCCAATCCCATGATGAAGAACATGGCGAACCACATGGGCACGTGGAACATCAGGTTCCGAATCGTCTCAAGGATGGTCGGCTGAAAGGGGATGGTGGTTGGCAAGAGGTAGGGCTGTTCCTCGCCGAGGGCACAGTTCTCAGCGGGCAAACCTTGAATGCTGCCCTGCACTGAAAATGCGTGGCGTAACATGAGTGATCCGGCGCCGGGTGTCATCAAGTACACGTCCATCGAGGGCGCGGGCAAGGTGTCAGGTGGCGTGAATCGGCCGACAATGCGGTGGCTTTCGACGGCTGTGACTTCCGCGCAATAGGTCGCGATGCCGGTGTTCATGTCGCCGCTCTTTAGGACGAGCTGGAAGTCGCTGTGTTGAGGGTCGGACGGATTGGCATTGAAGTCCAATGGATACCCAGCAGAAGTCAATGTTATCTCCCAGATGTCCAGTGATTTGTCTACTTCGGAAGCGACGAGGCCCGGCTGCATAGGCGTTGTGAAAGCCCGCCAGACAACCACCATCAGCAGCGCAATGCCGCCCCATTTCCAAAGCTTCCCAGTCATGATCGCCAAATGTACGGGAAGAGGAGGACGGCGAGTACGGCTGTGCCCAATCCTAGACTCCCAAGGAATACAAAATGTTCGCTCGCAATCCATGGTACCCCGGCCATGAGCTCGCGCGTCATGCGCGTACATAAAATGAGCTGTGGGATGAGCAGGGGCAAGCCGAGCACAGCGGCAATGGCCGGTCCGGCTTGGGTTTGTGATGCGATGGCTGTGACGGTGGTGACCGTGGTGGACATGGCGAACGCGCCCCAAAATCCAGCACCAATCAGGGCGCCCAAAGAGATGTGGCTGCCCTCAGGAACGCCGAGGAACAGGTAGAATGCGACAAAGACGAGCAATGTCATTGCGCCCGTCATGGCCCAGGCGTACAAAAGCTTTCCGCCGATCAGCGCGCGTGGTTGTACGGCCCACTGAAGGTATCGCCGCGTGGGCCCTTGCTCGCGGTCGAACAAGCGGCCGGCGGCTGAGAATATAGAAAACAGGTATACGACCCAGAGTTGGGCTGCCCACGCGTCGGCTTGTTTGAAGCCATCGGCTTGGAATACGAGGTACACAGCACAAATGGCGAACAACCCGATGGCCGCTAGCTGGTGCGCCTTCCGCAGGGCGAGGCGGCCTTCAAGCCGTGCGATATGGAATGCTGCAGTCATCATGCCCTGCGCGCCAGCTTTTGTAACGACGGAATTTCCGGCGCCACCTGAGCAAACAACCGCGCCATATTGCGCGCGTCATCAATCGCCCGATGCTCAGTCCCGCTCCACTCGATTCCCTCGTCTTTCAATCCGTTTTTTAGGCCAATCTGGTCTCGGCTCCCCTTCCATTTACTGAAATGCTCCTGGAAGCAGACATGCGCGTCGAGCCAAGGCAAGTCAATGTTGTGCAGCTTCGCGTCCACGTTCAGCTGACGCTTGTCAAATTCGCCCCAGCTCATCGGGATCACACGCCTTTCACCCACGCCCATCCACTTTTCAAAATCAACCATCGCGTCGTCAAACAAGATGGCACCGTCAATGTCAGATTGACGAATGGAGGTGAGGGAGGTGCAAAACTTCGAGATCGCTGGGTGGATCAAGGGCTGGACAAAGGCGCAGAACTCAGATTCGAGCTCGAAGTCGGCATTGACCAGCACGGCGCCTACCTCAATGATTTCCACCCGCTTGGGGCGTCGGGTTCGCCAGCATGTGGCTTCGAGGTCGTATAAGATATAGGCGGTCTCCATGTTGGGCGCTCGGGCGTGCGGACAATCCCGGGCGCAAATTTACGCCGTTCGTTCGGGGCGCTGTACCACTTGCGTCGCAGATTTTCAACGGAGCTTGCCGCGCTGCTCAATGCAAGCGATGCCGCGCGATGATATGTTCAATGGCTGCGTCGCGCCCGGTCTGATCGTATTCGGCCTTGAGGTTGTGGCCAAAGATCCGTGCCAAACCCTGCCACATGAACGCTGAAAAGCGCCCCTTCAATTCGCGGACAACCCCATAAGACGTTTCTCCAGCCTGCCGGTCGATTAGCCGGATGAGGATCACACCTTCAGAAATGCGCAGCTTCATCAAGTCCTTTTCAAACTGGGCCATCAGCTCGGCTTCGCGTTTTTCAATCAGCGCTTTTCGCTCTCGTTTTTCCGTGATGCCGTCGAGTTCGATGCGGAGCGAGTCCATCAATACGCCCGCCAGGGAGGCGTATGGCCAGACCTTCAACACTTTCTTTTCCAAGGAGCTGTACCTCCTGCTCAAGCTGTCTACGTGGGCCAATTGCTCGGCGCTCCAGCAAACCGTCGCCGGAGGCAAGGCGTAAACCCATGCCGAAGAGTCAGTCTGTGCCGCAACCGAATTTGCAGCCACTCCTAGCAGAAGAAGCGCGACAGACCGGCGGATTGAAGCAAATATTTGGGCGTACATAGCTGAGGCACATTGGTTGTCCCCGGAGTCGTAACGCAAAAACACGTCAAATGGTTTCAGCTTCGGCGGGCCGGTTTTACTGAGAAAATCTGCGCGTCCAGCCGGATTTGGGTTCCGGTGTGGTCTCGTTGGCGCTCGTGGCGGCAGCCGAGCCCGCCCCAAGTTGTTCGACGACAGCTGCCGCTGCTTGGGCCTGGGGTTCTGACCAGGGGCGATCGAGGGACGCAGGCGTGAAGTATTTCGCTACAAATCCCGTGTCGAATTGGCCTGAGCGGAAAGCGGCGTGATCGATGGCGAAGCGGCCGAAATCCAATGTTGTCACGAGTCCGCTGACGGAAAATTCATCAATCGCACGGATCATCCGATTAATCGCTTGCTCGCGGTCCATTCCATGCGCGCAGAGTTTGGCCACCATCGGATCGTAATAAATGCCAATCTCGTCTCCGCCGCCCACACCGGAATCTACACGAATCCCCGGACCTTCTGGCGCGGCGTAGTGGGCGATGCGACCCGTTGCCGGCAAGAAGCCAGCGCGGGCGTCTTCGGCATAGACCCGCAACTCAATGGCGTGTCCATGAATTCTCAAGTCGTCTTGGGCAAAGCGCAGCTTCTCACCGCGGGCCACCCGAATTTGCTCCTCAACCAAATCGATCCCGGTGATCATTTCGGTGACCGGGTGCTCAACTTGAAGGCGCGTATTCATTTCAAGGAAGAAGAAATTCCGGTCGGCGTCCACGAGGAACTCCACCGTTCCGGCCCCCACATAGCCGCAGCTCCGAGCCACGTCGATTGCACAGGCGCCCATCCGGTCACGCAAATCCTGGTCGAGCAGGGCAGACGGCGCCTCTTCGACCACCTTCTGGTGGCGGCGCTGAATGCTACACTCGCGCTCGAACAGATGCACGACGTTGCCGTGGCCGTCAGCCAAAACCTGGAATTCGATGTGGCGCGGACTGCTCACGAAGCGCTCGAGAAATACCGAGCCGTCGCCAAATGCGGACTGCGCCTCACTCATGGCGCGCTTGATTTCCTCTTCGAGCTTCGCGGGGTCTTCTACGACGCGCATTCCCTTTCCACCTCCGCCAGCGCTGGCCTTGACCATGATGGGGAATCCAATTTTCTCCGCTGCTTCAACGGCTTTTGACGGGTCGTCTATCGCGCCTTCCGTGCCGGGCACCAGGGGGACGTTTTGTGCCAACACCGCTTCTTTTGCCGCGAGCTTGTCGCCCATGGTGCGGATGCTGTCAGGCGTAGGCCCAATAAAGGCGAGACCTGCCACCTCGACGGTCTCAGCAAAGTCGGCGTTTTCGCTCAGAAATCCATAGCCCGGGTGGATGGCATCAGCGCCTGTTGCCAAGGCTGCCTCGAGGATTTTTTCGGGAATTAAGTACGATTCGGCCGCCGGCGCCGGTCCGATGTGCACAGCCTCATCCGCGTACCGCGCAAACGGCATGGCAGCGTCTGCATCGGAATAAACAGCCACGCTTTTGATGCCCATGTCGCGCAGGGTGCGGAAAATGCGCAGGGCAATTTCACCCCGGTTGGCAACCAAAACTTTATTGATGTTGCGGCTTGCTGGCGTGCGGCTTGCTGTCATGACTTAAAACTTATAAGGTATAGCGACCGGCGATGAGTCGCTCGAAAATGCGGGGTGGCAAAACGTGCTTCAACACGATGGCCAAGCGCTGTAACCAAGGTGCAACAGCACGCATCAACGGCGGGCGCTTGGAATTCAAGACCTTGAAAACGGCGCGCCCCATCGCTTCGGGCTCCCAGGCATGTGCTACTTCGGCGTGAACTGAGTCGCAGACAGCCTTGAATCCAGGGTAGGTGTCGTTGTCGGGCGCAGCAACTGAAAGGCGATTGTCGTTGATCGCCGTTTTGAAGTCGCCCGGGCGCAAGACCGTCACGCGGACCCCGTGGCGGGCGAGTTCCATGCTCCACGCTTCGCCCATTTTTTCGACGGCGGCCTTGCTCGCACAATACACACCGCGAAAG
>CALACF010000014.1 GCA_937890245.1 uncultured Flavobacteriales bacterium | reverse complement strand
AACTACGCACCTACAGCTGGTCGGATCAGTTCGGGCTCACGTCTCTGGAATCGCTTCACTGGATACGGCTACGGCAGCACTCCTTATTACGGCAGCAATTACGGCAGCAATTACGGAGGCGGCTACGGTGGCTATGGAGGCTCCGGGAACGGATACGGTGGGTTCAACAACGGATACGGAGGGTACAACAACGGATACGGAGGGTTCAACAACGGATACGGTGGATTCAACAATGGATACGGAGGCTACAACAACTACGACCCCTGGGGCAACTACCCCGGTATGGGATGGGGATCTGGATATGGCGGCATGAACAACTGCGGCAACTACGGCACGGCTACGACAGTCACCACCTTCACGGGGGCGCATCCCCGTCCGAGCTTCGGCACGTTTTCAGGCGGCGGCGGCACCATCGACCACGGTGGATCGGGCGACGACGGGCCGGGCGACGACGGGCCGGGCTTCACGGGCAACACCCAAGAGAATACGCGCGCCACGGAAGTACTACGCCAACAGCGCGAGGAACGCGTCGAGCGCGAGCGCATACGCGAGCAGCTAGAAGAGCGTGAACACGAGTTCAGAGAACAACAACAGCAGCAGCAACAGCAACAGCGCCAACAACCGGCGCGCCAGCAGCGGCAGCAGCGGCAGATTTCAACGCCTGCATCGCCAGCGCGCGGGAATTCAGGAGGCGACACGCGCAAGAGCGGAGGCACACGCAACAGTGGCAACACGCGCAACAGCGGAGGCTCGACGCGTAGTGGTGGCGGCACTTCACGTTCACCACGCGATTGAAGCGGCGAGCGATGAGAAGTATTGCAGTCCTTTTAATATCCGGCTTGCTGGCCGGGCTGATGACGAGCGCTGGGCTGAAGGCCCAAAACTATGAAGACGTATTGCGTTATAGCAGGATTGACCCGCTGGGAAGTGGGCGCAGCATAGCTCTGGGGGGTGCGATGACGGGGCTGGGGGCCGATTTGGGCGCGCTCTGGTCAAACCCCGCGGGCCTGGGTATGTACCGGCAGAGCGATTTCTCGCTGAGCGTGGGGCTGAGCGGATCGGGAGCGCGGACCACTTCGGGTGAGATGAGCGAAGTAGGGGCGCGCGCAGGCGTAATTGTACCGCAGTTTGGATTGGCCTTGACGTACCCGACCTCATCCTTCAATTTCCCACAGGCAACGATCGCGGTAGGCTACACGAAGGTCGCTGACTTACAACGGTATGGACATTGGGATGGCGGCGAGAGTAGCGGGAGCATGACGCAGGAATTTGCGGGGGCTGCGCAGGGAACGGGCTGGGAATCACTCTACGAGATGGACCCATTTTACGTCGAGCCGGCGTGGAATGCTTATTTAATCGATCTGGTGGATCCCGATGTGGATGGCCAATACGCCGCCGCTTACCAAAACGGCGAACCTGTAAAGCACCAGCTGACGCTGGATCAGCGCGGACAAATTGGGGAGACGGTCATCGCACTGGGGAGCACGTATCAAGAGCGGCTACAATTGGGCATTTCGATCGGCTTCACTTCGTTGGATATGACGCGTGAGGAGCTTTACAAGGAGAACGGATTTGGCGCAGCCAGTGATCTAGAAGAGTGGACAATCAAAGACGAGCTCGAGGTGAGCGGAACGGGAACGCATTGGGGCGCGGGACTGATTTACAGCGTGGCAGGGCTTCGCGTGGGAGCATCGTACAGAAGTGGCGAGCGCCTAAAAATTGACGACTATTACGAGGTGACGGTTCACAGCAAGTGGACCAGTGTCCCTGCCGGATACAGCGCAAACTCTCCGCTCTCGAGTGTTCAATACGTGGTACGAACGCCTCGGCGGTACCGCTTGGGACTGGCATGGACGCTAGGAAAAGTGGCGACAATTACAGCGGATTACGAGGGCGTGAATTACGCCTCAGCGCGGTTCAGCACCAGCGACTTCTCCGAAGTGTACGTCGATCAGATCAACGCGGAAGTCGGCGCGCAACTCCAAGCGGCGACGATTCTCAGAGGCGGGCTGGAAATCCGAGCCAGCGAACATTGGCGCGCCCGCATGGGCGGCGGATTCGAAAGCAGCCCGACACTTGCAAGCCAGGACGAAGGCGAACGCTTGTGGGGCTCGCTGGGACTGGGCTACCGCAAGGACAACTGGTATCTCAGCACAGCTTACCGGCATCGTGTGAGCTCGGAGGACGGCGTGATCTATGCATCGGCCCCCTACGGAACGACGGCGCGTTGGGGTATGGGACTCCTAGCGGTGACCGGCGGCGTCCGCTTCTAATTTCAATCGGAAGCTAGGCAATGCCTAGAAACCGAAGCTTACTTTTTCTTCTTGAGCTTCTTGGCGACCAAGGCGTCAACCCTGACGATCTCCTCTTCGGCTAGCTCCTTGTCTACCAAGATGCGGCCAGAGTGCTCGTCGATGATGATCTGCTTGCGCGCGCTGACGTCGAGTTGACGCTGGGGTGGAATCTTGATGAATGACCCTGCACTGGCCTCCCGCTCGATGGGGACAACCGCCATGCCGTTCTTGGCACCACCGCGGATACGCGAGTAAGCCACCAACAAGCGCTGGTCGATATTCTTCTGCATATCCGTGCTCATGACCATGAGAACCTCTTCCTCGGCGCGGGTTTCCGCGACGATTTCACTGAGCTCTTTTTTCTTGGTCTTCAAGTCTGCAGAGCGGCCCTTGAGTTTCTCCTCCAGCGCACTGACAATTTCAGCCTTGCCGTCAAATTCAGCCTCCGCTTCGCGGATGCGCTTCTCAGCCAATTGAATCTCGAGGTTCTGATACTCGATCTCCTTGTTCAAAGAGTCAAATTCGCGGTTGTTGCGCACCTCGTTCTGCTGCTCCTCGAAGCGCTTGATCAGCGCCTGAGATTCAACGATTCCAGACTTGCGATCTGCACAGCGCTGTTGCGCTACACCTGCTTCCTCTTTTAGCTTCTCCAAACGCGAGGTCAGGCCCGCCACTTCGTCGGCGAGATCCTCGACTTCGAGTGGCAATTCACCTTGCACCACGCGGAGGCGGTCCACACGTGTATCAATCAGTTGGAGGTCGTACAAGGCGCGGAGTTTCTCCTCGGCAGTACTAGCGGTCTTCTTCTTGGCCATCAAGCGATGTAAATAGGGTTCGTGGATCCTGTGGATAACGAGACCGCAAAAGTAGGGAAACCATCCTTCATTTCAACAAGCTGACCTACAAGCCAATCACAAATTCCACCCTCTGCTTCAGCATGCCCAATATCCACTATCGTAATGCGGTCCTCGGCATCGAAAAATTCATGGTATTTAAAGTCAGAACTCAGGAAAATATCAGCGCCCGCGGCGATCGCATCGGGCAGTAAAAACGACCCCGTTCCGCCGCAAAACGCAATTTTCTGTACCGCCGAGTGGGCCGGCTTTGTATGCCTAATCAGCTTAGCACCAAATGCTTGCTTTACGTGCGCTGTAAAATCGGCCCACTCCATCGGGCGCTTCAACAGGCCAATCCCACCTGCACCAGCCGAGGGGTGCGCATTCTGCATTTCGACAATTTCATGGGCGACCTCCTCGTACGGGTGCGCACCAAAAATGGAAGCCATGACCGACGAAACGGCCCACGACTCTACCGCGAATTCGACGCGCTGCTCCGCGGCGCGCTCAATTTCGCCCACCTCACCGACAAAGGGACGGGCGCTCGCTCCTGCGCGAAACGTCCCCTCCCCGCTCATTCGAAAACTGCAGCGGTCGTAGTTCCCGATCCGCCCTGCGCCGGCAGCCCACGCCGCCTCGCACACCGTTTCAACCTCGGCCTCCGGCACATAAACGGACACGCGACGCAAATGCCCCTTCACAGGCCGCAGCACCTTCACTGCTTCCAGCCCCAGCTTGCGGCCCATCATCGCATTGACCCCGTGGGCCACATTGTCCAAATTCGTATGGATGGCGTACAAAGCCACGCCCGCCCGCAAGGCCGCCATCACCGTGCGCTCCACCGCATTTTTCCCGGTCAAACTCCGCAAAGCCTTGAAAA
>CALACF010000013.1 GCA_937890245.1 uncultured Flavobacteriales bacterium | reverse complement strand
GTTTGACGGGTTCTTGCCCCGGTTGGTGGGCGTGGTGTCAAAGCGACATCACTTTGAAGGCGTGGGGCTTGAGGGTGCGCAGCACGACAATTTAATCCGGGTGACGCACGCAGTCGCGGCCGGCGCCATTTCGGGCCTGGACGCGTTGTATTGCGGTGAAGGCGCCGCAGGCCGCGCCGCCCTGCACATCTTGCAGCAGGAGGCGGGCTTGGGCGCGAAAAAGGCGGTGGTGAGTCCGACAATTTTGGCTGCGGCTGAGGCGTGGGTGCAGGCGGTGCGCGCCGAGTTGCTACCGTACGAACGCTCGAATGAAGGCGAGACAGGTCAGATTCTGCAAGACTTTTTGAGCTGCATGCCGGGGCGCTTGGAGCGGGACCGTGCGGTGTTGATGGCGCATCGTGATCGCTTTGTTCCCAACGACATGCAGCTTGAGCCAGCGGTGATCGATGGTGCTTTCCGGATGAATGCCAATCCAGCAGCGGGCCATCCAATCTGCACAACTGTGAACGCTGCAGACCTTGAATTATCTCGGGTGCAGGGGGGCATTGGGATGGGGGAGGAAAGTGGGCGAGCGGCTGCGTTTCCGTTTCCGCTGGAGATGTTTGGGGCGGGGCGTGCGCCGTATTTGCGCGGACCATACAGTTCCATGTACACGGGGCGGCCTTGGACGGTGCGACAGTACGCCGGATTTTCATCGGCGCAGGAAAGCAATGCGTTCTACCTGAGGAATTTGGCGGCAGGGCAGAAGGGCTTGAGTGTAGCCTTCGATTTGGCAACCCATCGCGGGTACGACAGCGACCATCCGCGCGTGGCAGGCGATGTCGGAAAGGCCGGCGTTGCGATTGATTCGGTAGAGGACATGAAAATACTCTTCGACCAGATTCCGCTGGAGAGCATGTCGGTGAGTATGACAATGAATGGGGCGGTGCTGCCCATGCTCGCGTTTTACATCGTTGCGGCTGAGGAAGCTGGAGCGCGAAAAGACCAACTCATCGGTACGATTCAGAACGACATTCTGAAGGAGTTCATGGTGCGCAACACGTTTATTTATCCGCCCGAACCGAGCATGCGCATCGTATCGGACATCTTCAGCTATACGGCCCGCAACATGCCCAAGTTCAACTCGATATCGATTTCGGGTTACCATATGCAGGAGGCGGGTGCTACGCCGGAAATTGAGTTGGCCTACACCCTGGCTGATGGCGTAGCATACGTGCGAGAGGGCATTGCGGCGGGCTTGCG
>CALACF010000012.1 GCA_937890245.1 uncultured Flavobacteriales bacterium | reverse complement strand
GTCTTCCCTGAAATCGCCTTCGACACCTGGTGGACAATAGGTGCAGAGGACAATCTCCAGGGAAGTTCACTTTCGTCAACGCCGGGAATAGGCCTTGCTTATGCCGCCACTGATGCCATTTGTACTGTGCCCATTACGGACCAGGCCATCTTCACAACACCTCCTGATGCGGGCTCGATTGCCGGCACCGATTTGCGTATTCTTATTGGTCAGATTACCACTTGCGATGAGTTTGAAGTTCAGGTTTGCGTGAATTATTGGCCTGAAGGGGTCGCTCCAATTGGGGCCTTGTCAACCCGTTGCACCGACGGCCCATGGCAAGTTACCGACATGTGTGCCCAGCTCATCGATCCAGCAGTCACGGTTTTGCAAGAGATTGATTGCAGCGGCGTTTTGGCTGAAGTCATGATCGGCGACGGTGCGTTTCCCGCGTCTGTGGAGTACAGTGTCTTCCAAAATGGGGACACGATCGCATACAGCCAACAATCGGGAGACGACACCTTCAACTTGCCTGAAGGTGAGTATTACGTGGCCATTGTCGATGTGCTCAACGGCTGTCGCGACACCACGGATGTCTTCAGTTTTGTCGAGCCACTTGCTCTAGATCTTTCAGCAACGCTCGCCCAGGACAACCTCTGCGGCGACTTGGACATTGCACAGATCTGCGTCGAAGCTACCGGCGGCACGGGCGAGCTGACTTTCAATGCCCACCACGACGTTGGTTTAGACATCGCCCCAACGGAGGGCTGCTTCTCGGACCTGAGTTGCTTCCTTGACGACGGCACGTACACGATCTCCGTAACCGACGAGAACCTTTGTGTCAGCGACACGGTCCTCGTTATTTCTTGTCCTGACCTCTTGGTCCTCGAGGCGAGCGCCACAGAGGTGACGTGTACGGGGTACAGCGATGCTACGATTGCTGCAACAGCGGAAGGTGGAACGGGCCCCTTGACCTTTTCGCTGGTGGAATTGGAAAATGACATCATCGGCTCACCGCCACTTTCCTTTGACTTGGGGAGCCTGCCCAGCGGCACGTACACATTCGAGCTCGAGGACGGAAACGGTTGTATGGTCTCCGAGCAATTGATCGTCATCGAGCCCGAGGGCCTGTCCGTGATTTATGCGCTGAGCGACGTAGAATGCGCCAGCCAATGCAACGGCCTTCTTCTCGCAGATATCCAAGGCGGCGAACTGCCGTACGTCATTTCTGTGACGGACCTCGACGGCAATGATGTCAACGCAGGG
>CALACF010000011.1 GCA_937890245.1 uncultured Flavobacteriales bacterium | reverse complement strand
TCAAGTCGTTCGAGGAGTTTTGCTTCGACAATCGGGTAGGAACGGTCGGCACTGCCGAAACCAACTACGGATTGCACTTGATCGAAGTGCTCGATCAGCAGTGGTCTGCTGAGCAGATGACTTTAGGCCGGGTGAGCCAATCATTGGAGCCATCAGGCCAAGCTGCCAAAGATGCCTACGATTTGGCCAGTGACTTTTCATTCAACTGCGCCTCTACGGAAGTTTTCCGTACGTCAGCAGACGAGAACGGCTGGGCTTTGGTTGAGTCTGCCGGCGTTGTTCGCGCTGCTTCTGGCTTAACAGGCTTGCCAAATGCCGGCGAAGTGATCGGCTGGAGCTACGGTGCAAAGACCGGAGACGTAAGCAACCCATTCCGCATTGGAGACGACTACATCGTCGCAGCCTTGGTGACTGTGAAAGAAGCTGGAACGCCTCCTTTGGAGAATGTCCGCGAGCAAATGCGCGCAGGTGCATTGATCCAGGCAAAAGCTGATTTCTACATGGCCAAGATGCAAGACGCTACGCTCGAAGAGGTGGCCGAGGCCATCGGCGAGAAGATTCAAGTTGCAGCAGGTGTGTCATTGAAAACCCCTTCAATTCCCGCCGCTGGCGGAGCGGAGCCGGTGATCATCGGTCGCGCAACGGGCTTGGGTATCGGCGACATGTCTGGTCCCATCCAGGGCCAGAACGGTGTGTGGGTCATCCGTGGAAAGGCGGTCGCTCCGGCACCTGTCAAGGAGGATTTCGCCAGCGAGATGAATGTGTTGAACACGCAGATGGGCCGCAGCGCTTCGCGCAACGTGCTCGGTGCGGTGATCACTGCGGCTGACGTGAAGGATACGCGCTCAGGCAACTGAGACGTGGATTTATTTGTCGGCAGGCCGGGCTTTGTTGGTCGGCGCTCGCTGGCTTAGAGATCAGCTGCGCTTTGAAAGTTCAGTAGACAAGCGTCTCCATAACTCAGAAACCGGTATCCCGACGCTACGGCGTGCGCATATGCGTCTCGCCAAGACGGTCCTACAGCCGCTTCAATGATGCACAGCAGGGTGCTGCCCGGCATGTGAAAATTCGTGACGAGGCGCGAGGTCGAACGGATCTTGTAGCCAGGCACAATCATAATTTCAGTCGAGAACCTGATGGTTTGCCCTTGGGCCAATTCGCGCAAGTCCGCGATGGCATCTTCGTAGGTCTCGTACTCCGGCAAGTTTTGCCGGTGAATCCACTGCGGGATGTGCGCTTGGCGGCCGGCGATGACGGCGGCGCGGGCGGCTTCGCGAGCCGCTTCGTGGGGGACTTCCTTGGCAGTAGCAGATGTTTCGCTGGACGACCGTGTCAAACAAGCGAGCCAATACGCACTTTCTAGCGTCCGCAAGGTTGTGGTCCCTACAACTGTTCGCTCAGGCTTGGCGATCAAGGCGTCGAGTGCCTCTGGAGAAAGTTCACAACGTTCGGCGTGCATGACGTGCTCATCGAGGGGGCCGCTGACTGGCTTGAATGTTCCGATACCCACGTGCAAGGTCACATGATGTGACGTGATTTTCCGCTGTGCTATGCTTTGGAGCACGTCTTTAGAAAAGTGCAAGCCCGCCGTGGGCGCCGCGACAGAACCGAGATGCTTAGCAAAGAGCGTTTGATAGCGGGTGCTGTCCTCCTCGTCAGAGTGCCGGTTCATATAAGGTGGGAGCGGGATGGTGCCCGCAGTCTCGAGGATCTCGCCGAAGCTTTGGCCGCCCGTCCATCTGAAGTCCACGCGGAAGCGGCCGTTCTTCTCTGGAAGGCGGCGGGCGGTGAGGTCGAGGTTTGCTGGCGCGTCAGATGCGTCAGGTGCGTCGGTCGCGACTTGAGCAGCTTCGAAGTCAAATGTTAGGTCGCCCGTCTTCCAGCGCTTGGCGCCGCCGATCATCACGTACCAGACGCAGCTAGAATGGACGGACATGGCCTGTTCAACGCTCAGCTCATCTGGGTCGAGAAGCAGGAGTTCGACCGAGCCGCCGGTGGGTTTGCGGCCATAGAGACGGGCGCGGAGCACGCGCGTTTCATTCGTCCACAGCGCACTGCCCGCTGGAAGCAGGCCGGGAAGGTCCGTGAATTGGTGGTCGCTGGGCGAGGGCGCGGCGCTGGGCACGGCACTGGGCGAGGGCGCGGCGAAGCTGAGCAATCGGCTGCCATCGCGCTCGGGTGTCGGGCGGGCGGCGATGCTGGAAGCTGGTAAGTTGTAGTCTAGGTTCACGGCGCCGGTTTACTGGCGCACGAACGCGCCGGTTTGGGACGGCAAATATTGGGCGATATTTGCGCACTTCTTTCTTGGCGTTCAAGAATGATTGGCATCCCTTATAGTGAGCAGAATGACTGAAGCTGTGCATTACATCATCGGAGCGAGCGGACAGCTCGGCACTGAATTGGCGTTGTCGCTGCAAATGCGTGGTGAGCGCGTGGTTTTGAGTGATGTTCGTCGGCCCGAGCATGCGGATTTACAGGTGCTGCCTTTTGAGATGTTGGACGTTCGAGATCGCCAAGCGCTGGATGTTGCGCTGGAGAAGGCGGGTGCGACAAAGGTTTATTTGTTGGCTGCCGCTTTGAGTGCGCGCGGGGAAGGGGACCCGGAGTGGGCTTGGGACTTGAACATGCGGGGACTGCTAAACGTGCTGGAGCATGCGGCAGCTTCTGAGGTGGTCGATCAAATTTTCTGGCCCAGTAGCATTGCTGTGTTCGGCCCGGAGACGCCCGCTGTGGCGCCGCAAAAAGGCGAGCGGAAGCCCACAACGGTCTACGGAATTTCGAAGAATGCAGGCGAGCAGTGGTGCGCCTGGTATCGTGCGCACCGCGGAGTGGACGTGCGAAGTGTGCGCTTCCCTGGATTGATCGGGCACCGCTCGGTTCCAGGTGGTGGGACGACGGATTACGCCGTGGATATTTTCATCGAAGCGAACGCCACGGGGGCTTACACGTGTTTTCTCAGTGAGCACCAGCGACTGCCGATGTTATACATGGACGACGCGGTGGACAGCATCCACGAGCTGATGGCCGCTCCGGCTGCCGACTTGACCGTTGAAACTTCGTACAACATCCACGGGATGGACTTCACGCCTGGCGAGTTGGCCCAGGCGATAGCAGAACGGGTTGAGGGCTTTACCATCGTGTACAAGCCCGATTTCAGGGAGGCCATTGCAGCGAGTTGGCCGGACGCCTTGGCTGATGCCGATGCGCGAAAGGATTGGGGATGGGCGCCTAAGGTTGGCATGGACGAGCTGGTAAAAATAATGCTCGAGGCAAAAAAAATGGCGCTGAGCGAAACCTAAACGGAGGGCGGTGCGTAGATGGGGAGAACTCTACCACTTGATACGATGCGTGATCTCCACATTCCCCTTGCTGCTCTGGGCCTTGCCGCCTTGCTTTCCATTCCATTTACCGGTTATACTTCGGGAGGTGGTGACGACGACGACAACCGTGCAGTGCACACTTCTGTGCTCGGTGCCGAATCGGGTGTGACGGGGTTCCCGGCGGAGGCAATCTTCGAAGAGGGACCGATGGTTGATGGCGAGCGCCACGGCATTTGGTCTCGATTCCACCCTGACGGCGCGATGCGTGCACAGCTGACCTACGAATCGGGCCGCCCGAATGGACCGTACAGCTTGTTCGACAAATCGGGCAATGTTATGGAAGAAGGTGTTTGGACCCGTTCTGCAAATACTGGTGAGCTCCGCCGTTATTATCCCAATGGGACCCTGCGTCAGATTTTTACATTCGACAACACGGGCAAACGCCACGGCGAACAGCGCTACTACCATGACAATGGCCAACTCGAAATGGTTGTAACCATGGTCAGTGGCGCCGAGCAAGGCGATGTGACCCGCATGGACCGGACAGGCCGCGTGATTTCACGCACCTCATTTCAAGCAGGCGTTCGCCACTGATTCGCCCAAGCTGCGGCGATCAACTAAGATTTTATACAGGGGTTTCCTAGGAAACATTCTAGGAAACTCCGTCACTTGATGTGCCGGTGGGCCAACCATCCCACCCCACCTTTGAACCGACTCATCGCTCCGGCGTTGGGCCGGTTCTTCGTTTGGCGATATTTGCGCCTGAAATTGGCCTCATCACGGCCTGCACCCGACCATGGACAACTCCAATTCCAATTCCTCCGCCCCTGCTGCACTTTCTCCGTACGCAGATAATCTGTTGATTCAAAACAACTTGAGCAGGAGCAAAGACCGCTTCAAGCCGCTCAATTCGCCCTACGTAGGACTCTACGTCTGCGGCCCTACCGTTTACTCAAACGTGCATTTGGGCAACGTCCGCACGTTCCTAACCTTCGACGTCATCTACCGCTACCTATGCCAATTGGGCTACAACGTCCGGTACGTTCGCAATATCACGGACGTCGGTCATTTGGTCGGCGACGCTGATGAGGGCGAGGACAAGATTGGAAAAATGGCGCGGCTGCAGAATCTCGAGCCAATGGAAATCGTGCAGCGCTACACAAACGACTTCCACGACGTGATGCGGATGTTCAACATTTTGCCGCCCTCAATCGAACCGACTGCCACCGGACATATCATCGAGCAAATCGAAATGATCGAGGCCATCATGAAGAATGGCTTTGCGTACCAGGCGGGCGGCAGTGTGTATTTCGACGTCCGCAAGTACGCGGAGCAACACGACTACGGAACACTCAGCGGACGGAAAATTGATGATCTACGCTCGGCAACCCGCGACCTAGACGGGCAGAGCGACAAACGCGACCCCCTAGATTTCGCGCTTTGGAAAGAAGCCAACGAAACACATTTGATGCGATGGCCTTCGCCTTGGAGCATCGGCTTCCCAGGCTGGCATCTGGAGTGCTCAGTGATGAGCACCAAGTACTTGGGCAAGTCCTTCGACATCCACGGCGGCGGCATGGACCTGAAGTTCCCGCACCACGAATGCGAAATCGCCCAAAACGTAGGTGCCTACGGGGACGAAACGCCGCCCGTTGGCTATTGGGTTCACGGCAACATGCTCACGGTCAACGGACGCAAGATGTCCAAGTCCGAAGGGAACGGTTTTACGCCCGATGAGCTCATCAGCGGCAACCACAAATTGCTCGAGCGAGGCTACTCGCCGATGACCGTGCGTTTCTTTATGCTCCAAGGCCATTACGCCGGCACGCTCGACTTCAGCAACGCCGCATTGCAGGCCGCTGAAAAAGGGCTCACGCGCCTGATGGCAGCATGGTCAGCCATTGAAGGCCTCGCCGCAATCGATGTGGCAACCGCCACGGCAGCTCCTGGTGTAGCCGCTGCGGGCGAGATAGACGTTGAAAGTCTCCGCAACAGGTGCTACGCAGCGATGAACGACGACTTCAATACGCCCATCCTCATCGCCACACTCTACGACGGCGTGAAGTGGATCAACAGCGCAAAAGACGGGCGCCTTGCCATCACCGTGGAACAAAAATCCGGCCTCGCCGACCTCTTCAATACCTTCGCAAAAGATGTCATGGGTCTCAGCTTTGAGGACGGCAGCACGGGCGCAGATGACGACCGCACAGACGGACTCATGGCGCTGATATGCGACATGCGCGCCTCGGCAAAGTCCGATAAAAACTGGGCAATGGCCGACGAAATCCGCGATCAACTCGCAGCGATCGGCGTTCAAATCAAAGACGGAAAAGATGGCGCTACTTGGACCTTTGACTGACCAAAAAACGGGCTGCGGCTTTTTTTTCGCCTGCACCCTCCTGCTCCTGGCCACTGGCTGCCGCGGGGACGGTAAAACCGGAGCCTCTGACGAAGGCCCTTCACATGGCAAACCAGCCACCAAATGGACCAACAAAGCGCCATCCTTTTCAGGTGATAGCGCCTACAACTACGTGGCCGCACAAGTTGCCTTCGGCACGCGCGTCCCCAACTCTCCGGGGCACCGCAACTGCGGCGACTGGCTCGTCAATCAGCTCGAGGAATACGGAGCAGACGTTGCTGTACAAGCGGCAGAAGTCACGGCATTTGACGGCACAAAATTGTCTATTCGCAATATCATTGGCCAATTCAACCCCGAGGATCCCCGGCGCATTCTGCTGTACGCCCACTGGGATACGCGGCCATGGGCGGACAACGACACCGTACGAATTCACGATCCGATCGACGGCGCAAACGACGGCGCATCTGGCGTGGGCGTGCTACTTGAAATCGCTCGGATGATCCAACTTGAAAATCCTGGAACAGGTGTGGACATTGCATTTTTTGACGCCGAGGACTACGGAAGCCCCAGCTGGATTCCCGCGGCTGACAAGGATTACACGGACTGGTGCTTGGGATCACAGTATTGGGCTCGTCGACCCCATGTGCCGGGCTACCGGGCGCGATTCGGCATCCTGCTCGACATGGTCGGTGCCCGCGGGGCCGTCTTCAACAAGGAGGGCACGTCCAACGAAATGTCACCCGGCTTGGTCAACCGCGTTTGGGCCATGGCAGCCAAGCTCGGCCACGGCGACCGTTTTCGCTCAGAGGTAACCCCCATCACCGTCGACGATAACCTTTTTGTCACCCAACTCGCACATATTCCGTCCGTTAATATCGTCCACTACGAAGTCGCCCGCGTCCCCATGGGCTACTTCAAATACCACCACACCCACGGCGACAACCTCGACAAGATCGACCCCGCCGTGCTACAAGAAGTAGGTGAAGTGGTGGCAGGCATGGTCTGGAACTAAGCCTCGGTTTTCAACGAAGCAACCGGGGCAATCCACTTCGGCATGTGCGAATACAGGCTCCCGGGCCCTTAATTTCGAAGGGCCGCAACCGCCGACATGTCCATCCGCCTCGCCCTCATCCTCCCCTTTTTTGTAGGCCAATTGTGCGCGCAATCCGTCGATCTCCACGACGCGGATTCCCTGCTACGAACGGGGCAAGATGCCGGCGCACTCGACGCCTACCAGACCGCAACCCAGCTCGCAGACCCATGCGTTCAAGTCCTTGCCTACCAAGGCATCGGCCGCATTCATCGGGCCTGGAACAATCCACGCGATGCCGAACTCGCATTTGGCGAGGCCATTCGATACAGCGCGCGCTGCCATGGCGTCAGCAGTGAAGAACACATCTTTGAATGGGCGCTCTCCCTGCTAGAAGTTGGGCGGGCCGAAGACGCTGTCGCCCCCCTTTCAAAACTCGCCGATCGCTCCAACGCTGAGGGTCACTTTGCGAACGAATCCCTCCAAAAGCTCGCGCACATCGCATTCGATGCGGGCGACTTCGCCGAGGCGTCCCAGCATTTTGGAGCGCTGACATCGCGCTACCAAGCGAGCCAATCCCTCGAAGTGGAAGGCGCCTTTGAATGGGCCCTCCTCAGCGACCTGCTCGCCCAACCCAATCTACTCGGCGTAGAACAACGCGTCCACGACTGGGTCAGCCGACCAGCATGGAGCGTTCGCGCCCCGGCCCTTCGCTGCGCCCGGCTCGTGCATTGGGCTGGTGTCCTTTACGAAGCAGGCCAAACGGACAACGCCGCGCTTCTCCTCTCCCTGATGCCGGAGCAAGCAGGCCCGCGCCACCGCGCCCGCGCCCAAGCATTGTCCAGCCGCATCTTCGACAAACAAGGCCAACGTGTAGAAGCGCTTATCAGCTCCGCCCAAGCCATCGAATCTGCACTTGTCAGTCGAGACAACGTCCTGATCGAATCCGTTGCGCGCTGGCGCACAGATCTGCTCCAACGCGAAGGCAGGTCTGCCGACGCGCTCGCCATGCTCACCCTGGCTGACAGCCTGGCAACGGCCGGCGCCCGCGCTGCGGCCGGCGGGAAGAGCCGCTTCTGGGAGGAGCCTTTCATCCGTTCTCTTGGCGACGCCCGCACCGCGCTTTGGGCCCGCACTGAAAAAACGCAGCGCCTTGCCATGCTGCTCCTCGGGCTGTTGTCCGGCCTGGGCTTCCTCCTCTTCTGGGGCGCAACACGCGGCCGCAAAAACGCCACCTCGCGTTTGCAACTCATCGAAAGCAAGCGCCTGCCCGCCTACGAAAAACGCATCGCCCAGCTCAGCGAGGCCGGCCTCCAAATGGGCGCCGCGCTTCAAGGCGCGTCCCTCTCGCCCATGCAACGCCGGGCCCTCGACGAATTCTCACTTCGAACCCAACTCTACGCACGAGAGCTCCGCACCGAGGCCCTCGACCTCAACAAGCTCTGCGCCACCATCGACGCCGAAAGCCACCAGCAGGTCGCCTGGGCGGTCACGGAAGAAGCCACCATTTCCGCAGACCCGACCGTAATCACGCAATTCCTGGCTCACCTCCTCGCCCGAATAGATGCCCAACATTTGCGTGTGGACTTGAATGCTGTCGCCGGTCGGCTCGAAGTGGTCTTGCACGACTTCTCAGAATCTCATTGGTGGCCCCAAGCCGTTTCGCTTTTCACGGGCGATCAACGCGATAAGGATTGGTCTTTGGTGCGCATGCGTTGCGACCGGCTGGGCGGATCGATGGCGATGGATTGCGATGCAACAGGTGCGCGGCGATTGCGCGTGGTCTTGCCAGGCCGCTAAGGCCTGCCCAGGGTGTCAAACACCAGCGTCGTTTATGTAAACCCGAGAAAGCAAGCTCAGCCGCCTGGTCCAGCGGCCAAGTCCAGCCGCCAAGCTCAGCCACCAGTAAACTGCGACGTGAACCGCATGTCGTTCTCAAAGAACAGCCGCAGATCGCCGATTTGCCACTTGAGCATAGCGATGCGCTCGATGCCCATACCGAAAGCAAAGCCACTATAAACTTCTGGGTCGATGCCCGAAGCTTCCAAGACTGCTGGATCAACCATGCCGCAGCCCATGATTTCAAGCCAACCCGTGCCCTTGGTGATGCGCTTGTCTACCTCCGTTTTCAGGCCCCAATAAACGTCCATTTCGGCGCTGGGTTCTGTGAAGGGGAAGTAGCTCGGGCGCAAGCGGATCTTGACATCCGAACCGAACAGCTGCTGGGCAAACATGAGCAACGTTTGCTTCATGTCGGCGAAGCCGACGCCCTTGTCGATGTACAGCCCTTCTACTTGGTGGAAGATGCAATGGGCACGGGCAGAGATGGCTTCGTTTCGAAAGACGCGGCCCGGCATAACGAGGCGGTATGGTGGATCGCGCCGTTCCATTTCACGAACCTGGACAGAGCTGGTGTGCGTACGCAATAACAAATCCGGGTCGCGCTGGACGAAAAACGTGTCCTGCATATCGCGCGCCGGGTGCTCCTCTGGAAAGTTCAAGCCAGAAAAGACATGCCAATCATCCTCGATTTCAGGACCGTCTGCCACAACAAAGCCCATGCGCGCAAAAATATCAAGAATCTCACGGCGCACCAGACTCAGCGGGTGGTGCGAGCCAACGGGCACCGCGCCGCTCGGCAAGGTGGGGTCCTGCCCAGAGGTTTGGGCGTCTTGGCCGGCGACCAAAGCCGACGAAGCCTCGTCGAAGAGGGACTGCAAGGCGTCCTTGAAGGCATTCAGTGCTTGGCCCATCTCGCGCTTTTGCTCGCGCGGAACTTCGCGGAAACGCTCGTTGAGCGATTTCAAGACCCCCTGACGACCGAAGTATGCGATGCGAAAGGACTCGAGCGCTTCGCCCGTAGCCACGTCCGCCGCGCCGGCCTCGCTCAGCAAGCTGTCGAGTTCGGCAGCGTTTAAAATCTCGGCCATTACTTCAGGACCTTGACGGTCATCTTGACGTCCTCCAAAGGACGGTTGCGGTTGTCGACGGATTGGTCTGCAACGGTGTCAATGACTTCAAATCCCTTGATCACGCGGCCGAAAACGGTGTACTGCGTATCAAGTGGTGGGTAACCTCCATTTTCAACGTAATCGGCAATCTGCTCAGCGGTATAGCCAAAGGCTTGGCCAGTTTGCTGGGTGATGCGCGAGGCGTAAGTCGCGAGATTGTTGGCCGTCAAGGGGTTGCCTTGAACGATGTAGAACTGACTTCCGCTTGAGGCGCGCTTGGGGTTGCTCCGATCGGGCTGGCGCGCAGAACAGAGTGCACCCTTGACGTGCGTAAACTCTAAATTGAACTCGGCGGGGACCGTGTAGCCCGGACCGCCAGTTCCCAAGGCAACGCCGGCTTGGGCATCGCGAGAATTGGGATCGCCACCTTGAATCATGAAGTTTTTCATGACGCGGTGAAAGAGTAAACCGTCGTAAAAACCTTCGCCAGCGAGTTTGATAAAGTTGTCTCGGTGCAATGGT
>CALACF010000010.1 GCA_937890245.1 uncultured Flavobacteriales bacterium | reverse complement strand
CGCTGACTCAGATGCCACGGAATCCATGAAGTACGCATCCTGGTCCTACCGCAACAAGGACATCTTTCGACCCTTCCTACTCAGCAAGCCTCGCCGCGCCGGGGCCTACCAAGGAGTGGGTATTCCTGTAGACAATCTTTTGCCCGCCTACACGCTCGTCCAGTGACGTAGTTACCCCACCAGCGAGATGGCTTAACCGACAACTCCGACAACTCCGATACCCGCTATGCCTGCAACACTTGACCAAAAACTTTCGATAGACCGAACCTTCAGCTCAGCCGGATGCTGCCCCTTTGACGAGATCAGCTGGCGAACTACCACGGCTGAGATCACCGGCGACAATGGCGCTGTCATCTTCAGGCAGACCGGTGTGGAAGTCCCGGAGTTTTGGTCAGACCTGGCGGTCAAGGTCGTCGTGTCCAAGTATTTCTACGGCGAGGTGGGCCAACCGGAGCGGGAAACGTCCGTGCGCCAGTTGATCACCCGTGTCGCCCGCACCATCTCAGCGTGGGCCGTCCAGGACGGCTACATCGATGATAGCGATTCCAACATCCTGTTTGACGAACTGTGCTGGCTTCTCCTGAACCAGCATGGGGCGTTCAACTCTCCCGTGTGGTTCAACGTCGGCGTCCATGCCCACCAGCAGCTCCACGAAATACGCCCCAGTAACGACAAGGGGATGTGGCGGTGGAACAAGGAGGAGGAGGCGGTTGATCGCTCGAAGACCCAGTACGACCCACCGCAAGTTTCGGCGTGTTTCATCCAGCCTGTGGCCGACACGATGGAAGGGATTATGGATCTCGCCAAGAGCGAGGCCATGCTCTTCAAGTTCGGATCTGGCACGGGCACAAATTTGTCTACATTACGCTCTACACGCGAAAAGCTGACCGGAGGGGGTTCACCATCCGGCCCCCTGTCTTTCCTCAAAATCTACGATGCGGCGGCGGGCGTCATTAAAAGTGGCGGCAAGACGCGCCGGGCCGCCAAGATGAACACCCTCTCCGACTGGCACCCGGACATTGAGGAGTTCATCGAGGCCAAGATGAAGGAGGAGAAGAAGGCCCACGCCTTGATCGACCAGGGCTACGACGGAAACTTCAACGGCGAAGCGTACGCGACCATCGCCTTCCAGAATGAGAATTTGTCGGTGCTGGTGTCGGACGACTTCATGGAGGCTGCCATTGAGGGCCGCACCTGGACGACGAAGCACGTCACTGACGGCAGCCCCTGTGAGGATAAGGACGCCAGCGCGCTCCTGGACAAGATTGCCGAAGGCGCTCATACCTGCGGCGATCCCGGAATGCAGTTCGACACGGCCATCCAGGAGTGGCACACCTGCAAAGATACGGGCAGGATCAACGCCACCAACCCCTGCTCGGAATACGTGTTTCTGGATGACACGGCGTGCAACCTTGCGAGTCTCAACCTGGCGAAGTTCATGGACGGCGACGAGTTCAACTGCGAGCGCTTCCAGGCGGCTGTCAGGATCTTCATCCTCGCCCAGGATGTTCTTGTAGACAATGCGAGCTACCCCACGGCGAACATCGCTGAGAACTCTCACATCTTCAGGACCCTCGGGCTCGGCTACGCCAACCTGGGCGCAGTGCTCATGCGCCTTGGAATCCCCTACGATTCGGACAAGGGGCGCGTTTTTGCGGCGTACGTGACGGCCCTGATGACGGGCGCGGCCTACAGGCAGTCTATCGAGGTTGCCAAGGTCAAAGGCACATTCGTGGGTTACGGTGATTCTCGCGACGCGGTGACGAAACGCACCACTGGCTCTCAACCCTACACCAACAACCGGGACAGCATGCTGAACGTGCTCAAAGGCCACCGTCAGGCCCTCCTCGGCAAGAGTCTCACCAGCGACTGCTTTGGGCCTATCTTCACGGCGGCGGAGGATGCCTGGAACGCCACTGTTGAGGCGGTAGAGCAAGGCCATGGCCCTCGCAACGCGCAGGTCACCGTGCTGGCCCCTACGGGAACCATCTCGTTCCTGATGGATTGCGATACGACCGGGATCGAGCCGGACATCGCCCTGGTGAAGTACAAGTCCTTGGCCGGACGGGGTATGCTCAAGCTCGTGAATCAATCAGTGGAGGCGTCCCTCGCGAAGCTCGGTTACGAGCCATCTGAGATCCGAGGGATTCTTGAATACATCGAGGAGAACGACACGATTGAGAGTG
>CALACF010000009.1 GCA_937890245.1 uncultured Flavobacteriales bacterium | reverse complement strand
CACCCTCACCTTAACCGAGACCCGCTTCAAGCGCGATCCTAAATTCAACTCGAGCCGATATTTCTCGCACAGCATTGGTATAACAGCTGGGCTCGAAGAGGCGACGACCGTAACCTGGGAGGCCGCCCCTCTCCTCGCCCACTACCTCGATACCCAGCCCCTCCACCATTCACAGCATCCGCTCGGTCCGCCCCCCAGCACACGCCAAGAACCAGGCAACGCCCGCGGCTGGCAGCGCTACGAAATGAAGGTCCACCTCACCTACGAACTCACGCAAATTTTCCTTGGCTTCGGCGCCGATGTGCGCGTGCTCAGCCCCACTCCGCTCGTAGACCAAATGCGCGCCGCACTTGAATCTGCGCGCAGTCGCTACAGCTAAGCGGCTAAGCGGCTAAGCGGCTAAGAATTCTGCCGAATCCCGTTCTGAATTGGCCTAAAATCCAGAAAAAATTAGGTACGTAAATCCATTACGCACCCCCATCGGACTGTTGTACCAGACAACGGCCCCATGCACGCATTTTTTCACTCCCCCAGCACACCTCAACTTCCTGTCAACTGCGTCCAGCCCGCTCATATCGGCGCTCCCCGCGAAATCACTCCCCGGAGTGTCGCCCTTGACGCCATCGCCTTTCGCGGTGCAGAGCACCCCGTTCATCTGAGCTGTCACTTTACGCGCGGCGGGCGGTGCGAGCATTTCAGCGTTGAATTGGGCTACCCCTCGTTTCAGGCCTTGTTGCGCGAGCATCTCGACCGCGCGACCGCGATCAAGATCCTCGAGTCGCTCGGCAAACGACAGCGCTATCGACAGGCTTTGCCCAGGGAAAGCAAATCGGCACAATCGCCGATCACTAAAATCCATGCGCCATTCATCTTGATGCGCATCGAACGCCTCATAGGGCGCCCTGCTGTTTTGCGCACCACCTCTTTAATCCATGCCGCATGAACGTTCCTGCAGACCTCCAATCCGCCCGCAAACACGTCATGGGTTTTGCCTGCCCCACTGGACTTTCTAACTTTGCGTGGCGCAGTGCCCAGCAAACCGCACTCCAAGTCTGGCATGCGCATCTGAGCGGCCGCACATTTAGAGGCTCAATCAACTTCTGCCCGCTCCCGTTTTACGACATGATCCGCGATGCTCGGGGCGAACTAATCGTCACAGCCGGGCGCGTTCGCCGGTACGCCGCGGCATAAATCGTCCGAGAACCATGCGGTTAAGTGCTAAGTTGAACTACCTTTACAACGAGTTCAAGGGCTGAACTTGCATTTTCGACGGCATTATTTACGTTTTCGTCGCTATTATTCGTATATTCGAGGGACCAAACCGAAACCATGTCCGACGCACACAAAGCGAGCATTGAGATATTGCAGCGAGAGCTGACCAACGTGCTCCAAAGGAAAACTGCGCCCAATTCAGGGCTCGGCACCCTGCTATCGTACATCGGCCCTATTGACAGTAATGGACTCGACCATCTACTCGGTCTAACCCAACAAAGCACCGCCGCCATCGGCGGCCGCAACGCCATGAAGCGCGTTTGTCACGTGCTTATTGAATGCCTGCAAAACGTCATGCGCCACGGTCTTGTCAACGCCAAAGGCCTCACCCAACTGTACCTCTCCATTGAATCGACGCCCGTCGGGTTCCAGGTTCACTGCGGAAATCTCATCGACGCGCCCACCCGCGTACTGATCACTGACAAGCTCAGCCAGATCAACGGCTTGAGCCCCGCTGAAATCCGCAAGGCCTACATCGAAACGCTCTGCGAGGGAGAAATGACGGAAAAAGGCGGCGCCGGTTTGGGGCTGCTCTCCATGGCAAAGAAAGCCACGGGCCCAATCGAATATTCCTTCGAAGACAAAGGGCGCCAAGGTGAATTGTTCACCCTGACCGTTACCATCGAGCACTGATCGAACCCGCGGAGCGGGACTTCAGCACACCAAGTCTTGCGCTAAGTCTTGCGCTCCTTCTGCCGAGAAGCAGGAAAAAGGATGTTGTTCAGGATCAAACGGTAGCCAGGAGAATTCGGGTGAAGGTTCAAATCCGTCGGCGGGTCGTTGACCAGATGCCGGTAATCCTCAGGATCGTGCCCCCCGTAGTACGTCCATTGGCCCTGGCCGAAATTCCCGTGGATGTACTTGACCGTTTCAATGGACCGCGTCTCGCCCAACACCGTAACGTCCGACCGCACAAAACGCTTACGAAACGAGGTGGTCTGCCCCATGAAACCGTGCACCACCCGCTCATGCGACTGGGTGAGCATCGTCGGAATCACGTCCCATTTCGCTGAAAAATCAAACAGTGAGAAGAAATCCTTGATCTCCTTCATCTTGCTGTGTTCTTCGGTCGCATCGATCGAAGAAAACTCGTAAACCATCGGGTCACGCTCGAGCTGATAGTCTTGAAAAGCAAAAGCTCCTTCGAAGTTCAATTTCTGCTGGGCCAACTTATCCCCCGGATCCCCGTCGAACATGCTTTCACAAATGTCAACCCCTTCAGCGGCAAGCGCGATATCAAACGAATCCGTCCCCGAGCACATCGTAAACAAAAAGCCGCCGCCCGCGACAAAATTCCGAATCGTCAGCGCCACATCGAGCTTCATTTGGCTCACCTTATCATACCCAAGCGCCGCTGCATTGGCCTCTTGTCGCTCCTGCTCCTCCTGGTACCACGCGGCGTTCCGGTAGCTCCGATAGAACTTCCCGTATTGGCCTGTAAAATCCTCATGGTGGAGATGAAGCCAATCAAATGTCGCCAAATCACCCCGAATCACCTCGGCATCATAGACCAGTTCGTAGGGGATTTCTGCGTAGGTCAACACCAAGGTTACGGCGTCGTCCCAGGGCAATTTCCCGTCCGGGCTGTACACGGCGACCTTTGGGGGCACCTCCAACTTTACGCGCTGCTGATTGACCTCGGGGTCGGCGATGCCACGAAGAATCTGTGCCGCCTGCACGTCCGCAATGATTTCAAAGCTCACGCCCCGAATGGTACACTC
>CALACF010000008.1 GCA_937890245.1 uncultured Flavobacteriales bacterium | reverse complement strand
GCTAGATTGGCATCACCCGGATGAAGAACAACCGTCGAATGGAAAGGGGAAGTCGCTGTATTCATGGCATTCAGATTTATTGGAGAAGTTCCCTTCGTCGGGGCGAAAATAGGCACAGTCGGCGGCCTATATTGCGGCCCGCAACCGCAAAACTCATGCACCGCATTTCACTCCTGCTGGCCCTGGCAATTTCCGCCGCCGCCACCGCACAAAAGCCGCAAGTCGCGTTCGAAGAATTCGATCTCGACAACGGCCTTCACGTCATTCTTCACCAGGACCCCAGCGTTCCAATCGTCGCTGTTTCAGTGATGTACCACGTGGGGTCGAAGAACGAAGAAACACACCGCACGGGCATGGCCCACTTCTTTGAGCATCTGCTTTTTGAAGGATCGGACAACATCGATCGCGGCACGTTTTTCCGTTACATCGAAAATGCCGGCGGCACAAACAATGCCAACACCTCGAACGATCGGACCTTTTATTACGAGGTTTTGCCTTCAAACCAGGTCGAATTGGGCTTGTGGCTCGAAAGCGAACGCATGATGCACGCGAGGGTCGACTCTAAAGGCATCGAAACCCAGCGCGAAGTCGTGAAAGAGGAACGCCGTCAGCGGATGGACAACGCGCCTTACGGCAACTTGATCGAGCAGACAATGGTGCGCGCCTACACCGAACACCCTTACAATTGGTCTGTCATCGGCTCTATGGACCATCTAAACGCGGCCACCGACGAGGAGTTCACTGCCTTCTACGAGACCTTTTACGTACCGAACAACGCCGTGCTCTCAATCGCCGGTGACATCGACCCTGCCAGCTTGAAGCCCTTGATCGAAGCTTACTTCGGCCCCATCAACCGCGGCTCTGCAGCCATCCCCCGCCCCGACATCGTTGAGCCGATGAAGACGACGGAAGTGCGCGACACCATCTGGGGTGATGACCCGCTACCACTCATTATGATGGCCTACCCCATTCCCGCGGAAGGGACGCCAGATTACTACGCCGTCGACATGCTCAACACCTTGTTGAGCGACGGCGAATCCAGCCGCCTGAACCGCGCTGTGGTTGACGAAAAGGAACTCGCCGTTTTCTGTGGAGCCTTCAGCTTCGGCATGGAAGACCCCGGCCAGGCCATCGCATTTTCGGTGGCAAACATGGGCATCGAGCCCCACGAAGTAGAGTCTGCCATGATGGAGGAGATCAACCGCGTCAAGGCCATGGGCATCACGCCACGCGAGCTCGAAAAGCTGAAGAACCAAGTGGAAAACAGCTTCGTCCGGTCCAACGCCTCGGTGCAGGGCATCGCAGAGTCGCTGGCCAACTACCATATGTACTTCGGAGATGCCGGATTGATCAACAATGAGATCGACCGCTACCTCGCCGTTACCGCTGAGCAAATTCAGGCCGCGGCCCACAAATATTACAACCACGACCGCCGGGTGGTGTTGTACTTCATGAACGAAACAGAACAATGAACCGCTTCACTATGAATCGCATCACCCTCACCCTCTTGGCCGCAACCCTCTCCGGGTCGCTCTTTTGTCAAATCGATCGTTCGCAAGCACCCGAGCCCGGTCCCGCACCGGAGATTCGCATCGGCGATTTCACCCAATTCGAATTGGACAACGGCCTGACCGTCATCCTTGTCGAAAACCACAAACTCCCACGCATCACCTACCGTTTGACAGTTGACCGCGACCCCATTTTTGAAGGCGGTCACGCGGGCTATGTCTCCTTTGCTGGATCCCAAATGCGCAAGGGCACAACCAGCCGAAGCAAAGCTGAAATCGACGAAGAAATCGACCAAATCGGTGCCAGTTTGTCCACCAATGCAAGAGGCATCTACGGCAGCTGTCTCACCCGCCATTCCAGCACACTATTGAGCGTGTTGAGCGACGTCTTGCTCCACCCCACCTTCCCGGAAGAGGAAATGGAAAAGGAACGCAAGCAGACTTTGAGTGGGTTAGAAAATGCAGTCACAGATGCCAGTTCAATTTCTGGGACCCTTGCAAGCGCCATCACGTATGGCCTCAAGCACCCGTATGGAGAGCCCATCACGCCGACAACCGTCAAGGAAATCACGCGCGACGATATGGTGGACTACTACGGCACATACTTTCGGCCAGAGGTATCATATTTGGTTATTGTCGGAGATATCGACGAAGCCACCGCCCGCATCCAAGCCGAAGAATACTTTGGTGCATGGGAACAAGGTGAGGTCCCAGAAAATCGGTACCCACGCCCTGGTCTTGCAAGCGCCAATCGCGTCTGCTTCGCACCAGTAACAGGAGCCGTGCAGAGTGTAATCAAAGTGACGTGGCCTGTATTTTTGAAGCCTGGGCATCCCGACGCCCTGCCCGTCAAGGTGATGAGCTCGATGCTCGGCGGTTTCTTCGGCAGTCGATTGAATCAGAATCTCCGCGAAGCCCACGCCTACACATACGGCGCGCGCGCCTCGATCCAAAGCGACCCGTGGGTCGGCAGCTTCACAGCTTCGACCAGCGTCCGCAACGATGTCACCGACAGCTCACTCGTTCAAATCATGCTCGAAATTGAGCGCATGGCAGCCGAGTCCATCAGCGACAGCGAGCTCACGTTCGTCAAGAACTTCCTCAATGGCCAGTTCGCCCGCAGCTTGGAGAAGCCCGAGACCGTTGCTCGTTTCGCCCTGAACACGGAACGCTACAATTTGCCCTCCAACTACTACGAAAATTACCTCGCAGCCCTCGACGCCGTTACGGTCGAAGATTGTGAGCGCGCCGCCCGCAATTACCTCAAGCCGGAGAATGCCAATATCACCATCGCCGGAGCGAGAGAAGTGGCTGACCTCCTCACAGGCTTCGCCGCCAGCGGAGAGGTGGAATTCTTCGGCCCGTTTGGCTCTCCCCTGCTCGACCTTGATCCCGCGCCGGAAGGCATGGAAGCATCCGATGTGTTTGCAGCGAATATCGCCGCAGTTGGAGGCGAGCAGAAATTGGCCAAGGTCAAGTCCTATATTGAAACGGCTTCCATGGAAGTGGGGCCCGGAATGATGGTCACGCTGACCAAGGGCGCCTGCGCCGACGGCTCCTTCCAGCTCGTCGAGGGCATGGGCATGGTTTTACAAGAGACCCGCGTCCAAGGGGACCGCGGCATGGAAATTTCGCAGGGGCAAGGCGAGGCAATGGACGCGGAAAAAGTCAGCAGCGCCCAGCGCGAAGCTGATTTGCTCCAGCTCTTACATCTCGATCGCTATGGGATCAGCGCCACGCTGCTCGGCATGGAAACAGTCGATGAAAAATCCTGCTACGTCGTGTCACTCCTGCAAGACGGGGGTGAGATTGAGCGCCAATGGTACGACAGCGCCACCGGCCTGCTCTACCAGTCGATCCGAAGCGAAAGCGGCCCAAATGGCAGCACCGTGATCACTTCAAAAATCCAGGCTTATATGGAAGTCAAGGGACTGCAGTTTCCTGCGCACAATGTGGTAAACGCCGGTGGCCAGACAATGGAAATCCACGTGAGCAGCGTAGCGTTGAACAAAAAAGTGAAGCTTGACCAGTACAGCGTCGACTGAAGTCCGAGCGGTAGAAGTTCGAACGGAAGCAACCCCAGCGGCTGAATCGATCATTTCGCTGAGCGCTTGCGATTTGCACCAGGACGAGCACGTCGTGCTTTCTGGTGTGAACTTTGAGGCGCGCGCTGGCGAGCTGATCTACCTCATCGGTGCCACTGGCAGCGGAAAAAGCAGTCTGCTCAAAACCTTGTACGGCGAGTTGCCCCTTTCCAGTGGGTCGGGCCAAGTGTGCGGTGTGGACTTGGGCGGTTTGAAACGTGGCAAGGTCCACGAACTTCGGCGCCGGCTCGGCATCGTATTCCAGGATTTCGAGTTGCTGATGGACCGCACGGTGGACAGCAACCTGGAATTCGTGTTGAAGGTGACCGGCTGGAAGGACCGCGCATCAAAAGAGCGCCGAAAGTCAGAAGTATTGGCCCAGGTAGGACTTGAGAACAAGGGCTACAAGAAACCGCATGAGCTCAGCGGCGGCGAGCGGCAACGCGTCGCCATCGCCCGGGCGCTTTTGAACGACCCGCCCCTGATTCTCGCCGACGAGCCCACGGGCAACCTCGATCCCGCCACCAGCGCAGGCATCCTCGATTTGTTTGACGGGCTTGCCCGCGCGGGCCGCTGTGTTTTGATGGCCACCCACGATCACGCGGCCATGCAAACCCACCCGGGCCGTATCATTCGTTGCGAAGGCGGACGCTTGGTCGAATGAAAAAACTGTCGATCGCCATCGCAGTGCTCGACGCCGCTGAGGCCCTGAAGGCCACACTTGCCTCGGTGAACGAGCATTTGCCAGCCGGGTTGGTTGACGTGATTATCGCCGACGGCGGATCGACCGACGGCGGTGCAGAATGGCTCTTGAAAGAACAGCCCGCCGCCCATCTCATCTTGGGACCCGACGCGGGCATTTACGACGCCATGAACCAGATGGTCCGACGCTGTGGCACATCGCATATCCTGTTCATGGGCGCAGGCGATTTGGTCTTGCCAGCGATGGCAGAGGTATTGGCTGTTTTGGAGAAAACGCACGGCGCTGATAGCGAATCTGCACTACACATTGGCGCTGTTGAGCTCGACGGCAATCGCGCGGCAGGCGTTCCCGCGCTGTACCCAGCGCGCTGGGACAGCGGCCTTTGGTGGCGCCACGTCACCCACCACCAGGGCGTGATGTACCCCGTACAGGCGCTACTAAAACACCCGTACGAGTTAACCTTCAAAGTATTGGGAGACTACG
>CALACF010000007.1 GCA_937890245.1 uncultured Flavobacteriales bacterium | reverse complement strand
GGCTATGTTGTTTTCGGCCATGCGCTTGGTGTCGCTGATTTTCGGTGGATTGGCCTTGCTTGCGGGTGTGATTGGCATCACGAATATCATGCTCATTTCGATCAAGGAACGGACAAAGGAAATTGGTATTCGACGCAGCATTGGCGCTACACCGCTGCGGGTGATCCGGCAAATTCTCGGTGAGACGGTTGTACTCACCACTTTGTCGGGGCTGCTCGGCATGGTCGCTGGGGTGATGACTTTGGAACTCGTGGACTCGCTTGTTGGGGACGGGGGAGAGGGCGGTGTGTTTCGCCATCCAGAAATCGACTTTAACACCGTACTGACGGTGCTCGCAATTTTACTCGTCATGGCCTTGATTGCCGGTGTCTTGCCGGCCATTCGCGCCTTGGCCATCCGCCCAGTACAAGCCATTCAAAACAATTGACATGAAAAAAGGACGCATCATTTTCCTCCTGCTGTTTGTGGTCGCTGTGATCTCCGCCGCGGTGTACACCCTGCAATTTCTTTACGCAAAGGAGCAGGCACCCGAGGCCCGCTATGCCGTGGAAGCACCGGCCATGGGCGACATTATGAAGAAGACCGTTTCATCGGGTAGCATCGTGCCACGGAAGGAAATTCTGATCAAGCCGCAAATTTCTGGCATCGTCAGCAAGGTCTTGATCGAAGCCGGTGAGATTGTGGAGCGGGGCGATTTGCTCGCTGTCGTTCGTGTCGTTCCGGATATGGGCCAATTGTCGAGCGCACAAAGTCGCCTGGAACGTGCCCGCATCAACCAAGATGATGCGCAGCGCAGCTATAACCGCCAGTCCATGCTCAAGCAGAACGGCGTGATATCTGCCCAAGACTTTGAGCAGGCCGAAACGTTCCAGCGCCAGGCACAGGAAGAATTTAGGGCGGCAGAAGACAATCTGCAAATCGTGCGCGACGGCGTGGCCGACCGCTCAGGCGAGGCCAGCAACACCGAAGTTCGCTCTACAGTGGAGGGCATGGTCCTCGACGTTCCCGTCGAAGTGGGCAACACCGTCATCCAGGCAAACACCTTCAACGATGGCACAACCATAGCGATTGTGGCCGACATGCAAGACCTGATTTTCAAGGGCAACATCGACGAAAGCGAGGTCGAAAACTTACACGAGGGGATCGCCTTGATTCTAACGCTGGGCGCAATGCCTGGCCGTACATTCAACGCAGCGCTCGAGTTCATCTCTCCTAAAGGCGTGGAAGACAATGGCGCCATCCAGTTTGAAATCCGCGCTGCCGTCGCGCTTGATCCCTCTGATTTCATCCGGGCTGGATTCTCTGCCAACGCCGACGTGGTCCTCGACGAGCGCCTCGACGTGCTCACCCTTTCGGAATCACTGGTTCAATACGAGGGCGCGCAGGCGTACGTAGAAGTCCAAACTTCCCCGCAGCAATTCGAGCGCCGCGATGTTGATCTTGGCCTGTCCGATGGCCTAACAGTCGAAGTCTTGTCCGGTGTTGCCTTGGGCGATTCCGTCAAGCAATGGAACCAACCAAAATTTGACTGACTCCTGTTGTATCCCTGCGTAGTTTCGCGCCATGGCATTGATTGAAGAGTGGGGGCGCTCGGGGAATTGGCTTTTTCGCTGGCGCAGCTTTCTGCCGATCGCGCTCCTTTTTGGAGCGATTCCAGTCGTTTTGTGGGCAGAAATCAACATGCCGCCCAGCGGTCCGTTGTGGGCTCTGTTTTGCCTAGCCGTCGCGCTATCAGGCCAATGGGTCCGCGCACTTTGCGTAGGCTTCACGCCCCGTGGAACTTCGGGACGGAACACAAAGGAGGGCCAAGTGGCTGAATCGCTCAACTCCAAAGGCATGTACGGCCACTGTCGCCATCCCCTGTATCTCGGCAACCTCTTGATGTGGCTGGGCATCGTTTTTTATATGGGCAGCGCCTGGTTTTCGGTTGTGTTCCTTCTGATCTTCTGGCTTTATTACGAGCGCATTATGTTCGTTGAAGAGCAGTTCTTGCGTGGAAAATTCGGCAAGGCTTACCTCGACTGGTCAGACGGCGTTCCGGCTTTCCTTCCAAAAATCACGCGTTGGACTTCCCCTGGCGTACCGTTCTCGCTCCGCAACGTCATCAAGCGCGAGTACAACGGCTTCGTCGCACTGTTCATCTGCTTTGCTTGGGTGGACGCTTTGCACGGTTTCCGCGCAGCCGAATTTGACTGGGCCAGTTTTTCAGCCATGCCTTTCACGCACATCTTCTGGCCCGCTATGGCCGCAGCCGCCCTGCCGCTTTTCCTGATCTTGCGCACGATCAAAAAGCGCACGAACTGGCTCGACGTCGAAGGACGCGAGTACGTTTAAGATGCCGCAGTTTTAGATATCGATGTTCGCGTACTTCGCGTTGTCCTCGATGAACTTGCGTCGTGGTGGAACGTCGTCGCCCATTAACATAGAGAAGATGTGGTCGCTGTTGGTCGCATTTTCAATCGTGACCTGGCGCAAGGTGCGGAACTCCGGGTTCATTGTGGTGTCCCACAATTGCTCGGCGTTCATCTCACCCAGACCCTTGTAGCGCTGGATGTTTACGGTTGCGTCGGTCTTTCCCTTGTACTCTTTGACCAGCACATCACGCTCTTCGTCGTTCCAAGCATAGGCTTGCTTGCTTCCGCGCTTCACCAAGTAGAGTGGGGGCGTGGCGATGTAGATATTCCCATTGTCCACCAGCTCCCGCATGTGGCGGAAGAAGAAGGTGAGGATGAGCGTTTCAATGTGGCTGCCGTCCACGTCCGCGTCACACATGATGACAATCTTGTGGTAGCGCAACCTGGAGGTGTCCAAGGCCCGTTCGTCCTCTTCCGTTCCAACCCGTACGCCCAAGGCTGTGTAGATGTTCTTGATTTCTTCGTTCTCGAAGATTTTATGCGGCATGGCCTTTTCGACATTCAAGATCTTGCCACGCAAGGGCAAGATGGCTTGGAACATCCGGTCGCGTCCTTGCTTTGCGGTACCTCCAGCCGAATCGCCCTCTACTAGGAACAGCTCACATGCGCTGGCGTCTTTGTTTGAGCAATCAGCAAGCTTGCCAGGAAGGCCGCTTCCGATCATGATGGACTTGCGCTGGACCATTTCGCGGGCCTTGCGTGCGGCGTGCCGCGCTTGGGCGGCCATGATCACTTTATTTACGATGCGCTTGGCGTCGTTGGGATTTTCCTCGAGGTAATTCGAGAGCATCTCGCTTACGGCCTGACTGACAGGCGCCGACACCTCGCGGTTGCCGAGCTTCGTCTTTGTCTGGCCCTCGAACTGGGGCTCCATCACCTTGACACTGACAATCGCCGTCAAGCCCTCGCGGAAGTCTTCTCCGCTGATTTCAAACTTAAGCTTGTCGGTTAGGCCAGAGCTGTCGGCAAACTTTTTCAACGTGTTGGTCAGGCCGCGACGGAATCCAGAAAGGTGCGTTCCGCCTTCGTGCGTACTGATGTTGTTGACGTAGCTATGGAGGTTCTCGTTGAAGGTGTTGTTGTACACCATGGCAACTTCTACCGGAATACCGTTGCGCTCGCCTTCAAAGTAGATAACGTCATTGATGATCTGCTCGCGATTCTCGTCAACGAAGGCGACGAAATCACGCAGGCCATTTTTGGAAATGAAGGTGTCCTCTATGTGCTTTCCCTCCTCGTCGGTGTGGCGCAAATCCTTGATCGTCAAGGTGATGCCCTGGTTCAGGAAAGACAACTCACGGAGCCTGAGCGCCAATGTGTCGTAGTTATACACGCCGACCTCGAAGATGGTCATATCCGGCTGGAATGTCACTGAGGTCCCCGTCCGGTCCGTCGTGCCTACTTCTGTGACCTCTTGGGTCGCCTTGCCCATCGCATAAGTCTGCTGCCAGACTTTTCCGTCCCGGTGAACTTCTGCCTTCAAGAAGGAGGAGAGCGCATTCACGCAACTCACGCCAACCCCGTGCAAACCGCCGGAAACTTTGTAGTTGTCCTTGTCAAATTTTCCACCCGCTCCGATCTTGGTCATGACCACCTCCAAGGCGTTCAAACCTGTCTTGGCGTGTCGGCCGACCGGGATGCCCCGACCGTCATCGTGCACGATGATTCCGTTGTCCTCGGTGATCTCCACGTTGATGAGGTTGCAATGTCCCGCGAGGGCCTCATCGATGGAGTTGTCAATCACCTCGTACACCAGGTGGTGGAGTCCGCGCATGCCGACATCACCGATGTACATCGACGGACGTTTCCGTACGTGCTCCATGCCCTCAAGGGCCTGAATGCTATCCGCGCCGTAGCCGGATCCGCTTTTCGCAGCGGGGTCTTTAGAATCTTCGCTCATGATGAAAATGGCATCGTGCTAAAATAGCTCTGACCTTCCCTTATGCCAACTTTATGCGCCCTTAGAACCTTGGTTTTTTCAACACGCTGAAGCCGTCCATTTCTGGCGAAAATTTCGCTTCAAAAAAACTGGAATTGGCTTAATTAGAAGCGGTAGGATAGCCCCAAAATTGCCTGAAACGGCTGGACGGGGTAACCATTCCAGCGGGCAAATTGCGAGGCGGTCAGGCCGGCAGCGCGTCCCCAAATTGCAAGTCGCTTGTTGTATCGGTACTCGGCTTCGATCGAAAGGTCAACGTAGCCGGGCAGTTCCACGGAATAGTGGCCCAGGTCGTCCTGAGAATCGAGGTCGGCATCGAAGGCCACAAAGCTTGGGGCGGTCCGTTGACCAATCCAGGATCCGCTACCGGTCACGCTCACTTCCGGGGTTACAGCCCAACGCGCGTCTGCCGTCCATTTCACGCGCGGCAGATACCAGGCTTCCGCCCCTTTGAGGCCGTATGTGAAAAACTCTGCCTTTGCGGAGAGGTCAAGATCGTCTCCGTGGAAGGCAATTTCGCCCATTACGCGCGCGACTGTCACGGTGTCGTAGGCAACGGTGAAGCGTTGGGCTGCGCCGTCGAGGCTGTCGTTGACGAAGTAGGCGCGGTCGCGAATTGTGGTGGTGCGCACTTCGGCATTGAATTCGAGGTTGCGCGCAAGGGCTCCGCGGATGCCGCCATGAAAATCAATCGCCCGATTTGTGTGGCGCATGTTCTGATCGCGGGTTTGCACATAAGGGTTTTGCTCGACCAAGTCCAGGGTGGTCAGGCGTTCCATCCCACCGCCGATGCCAGCGTACGGCACGAAGAGATCGTCAAAGAAGCTGTATCGGGCCTCGAGGCGGGGATAAAAGTGAAAACTTTGGCTCCCCCGCGCATCTAACCAGAGTCCAGCTCCAACCAACACGTTTAGGTTGCCGCGCTGTCGCGAGATGGTGGGCTGCAATCCGACGAGTGCGCGAGAAGGGAGGGCCCGCTCGGTCAGAACGGTCGAGTCGGCCATGCGCTGGTCGTAGTCGACGAAGAAGTCAAGCTGTCGGCGGTCGCCATCGCGGTACGAGTGTAAGCGAATATCCGTGCCGATAATGGTGTTTTGAGCTCCGGCGCGGCTGTTCAGGTGGTCGGTGCGCAGGGTCGCAGTGAAGTGAATGTCAGATGAATCGCGCAGATGGTTGGCCACCGTGACGCGCATGCCGAGCTGCTGGTATCGCAACCGTGCCGTGTCCGCTTGGTCGGAAAAGGCAGTGTCGAGCCCGTAAAGGCCGAAGGCATCGCGCGACCATGACAGGTCGCCGTCCACGCTCTTCTTCCCGACGAAGCGTCGCATCCACAAACCGGCATCGTGATGGGAAAATCCGTCATCCAGCCCTTCCAGCAAGCCCGCGCCCCCAGCCGAACTCAAATGGTTGTACTGCACATTCCAACTTCCTTTTCGCGATCTCATGTCGCCGTACTGGAGGCCGATCAAGGGCGTGCTGTGTAAGCCGAAGCCGCCGCGCACATACCCGGGATACAGCCGTGGAATTGGCGCGTCGAGTTGCAAGCGGCTCGCCTTGATTTCTAAGGGGAGCGGCTCGAGTGTGGCCACCACCGGCAATTCCGTGTAGGTGGCGGAAGTTTTAACGATGTCCAGCGCCACCGGTTGCGGGTAGTCGCCCTGCTTTATGGCATCGCGCACGTGCAATTCGCGCGTGCCCACGAATGTTACCTCGAGGCTGTCTTGGGCCGCGGTTTGATTGGTCTGTGCGGAACATGCCAATCCCAAAAGGCCCAGTGCCACAAGACGGGTTTGATTTCGGTACGTATTCATGGCTGTTGCTTGACGGATTCGGATTCGGGTGCTGTCACGGGTGCTGTCACGGGTGCAGCCTCTGGCGGATTCTCCAATGCGGTGATGCGGTCCAGGCCGTCCATTGCTTGCGCTCGAATATCTGGCGCCTCCACATTTTCGAGGATGGCTTCGTAGGTGGACCGCGCTTGAAAGAGGTCTTCGCCCTGAATGTAGGACTCGCCCAAGAGCAAGAATGCGCTGTGGGCATAGTGGCTTTGGCCGCCGAAGCGGTTCAGTTGCGCGAAGACAAGGTCTTGGCAGTCGGTCCAACGCTGGTCGAGCCCAGCCATTTTGGCCAAGTGGAAGGCGGCGCCCTCAGCATCCGGGCCACCCGCTTCCAGTACCACCTGGAAATCTGCGATGGCCGCCACGGTGTTCTCAGCGCTGGCAGAAAGCAGGCCACGCTCGTAATGGGCCTGCGTCCGAATCGCCTTAGGCGTGCCCGGATCGGCGATGATCGGGTCGGCGTACGCGAGCAGCAATTCGCTGTTCCGCAATTCGCGGCTACAACGCAGCACGCCGATGCGCGCCTCGAGCACGTGGCTTTTCAGCACCGCAACTTGCTCCAGCTTCAGGTAATGTGCCAGCGCCACCTCAAAGGAGCCCGCGTTGTAACGCATTGTCGATGCCAACAGCAGCGCCTCCTCGGTGTAGTCGTTCAGCGGCGCTTCAACCACCCATTCGAGGTCGGTCAGGGCGTCGGGGTTTCGCTCGTTGAATTTGCATTGGCCTGTGTAGAAGTGGGCCGCAGTGGCGAAGCGCCCGTCGGGGTAAGCCAGAAGGAAACTGCCGAGCTTCAGTACGGCTGCTTCGCAGTCGCCCGAAATCGCAACATCGCGTGCTGCGCTATACATTTTCGACTCGATGTCGTCATCCGTCAGCCCCACACTGGCTGGCACCTCGGCGAGGCGTCCGCGTTCGATGAGAAGCGGCTCGACCAGCAAGAACGCATCGGCTGTCGCCCGGTCATTCGGGTAGGTCATCGAAATTTGCTCCCACAATTCGAGTGCACGTTCGGGGTCGTTTTGCTTGATGCCGATCAAGGTCAGGTCCACGAGCGCCCCCTTTACGTATGGGCTCTGTGGAAGCTCGGCGAGCAATTGCTCGAAGGCGACCTTGGCCCGCGCCGGTCGGTCGAGGGCGAGCTCAGTTTGCCCAATCTCCATCAAGGCCACCGCCTTGTAGCTCGTCTCGGGGTGGTCGTTGATCAGCGCGCGAAGGGCGACGATTTCTGCTTCCTCTTGGCCGTCGAGTCCGAGGCAGACCGCGTTCTGGTAGCGGGCGTATTCCACCTCGCGGACGCCGCCGTCCACAG
>CALACF010000006.1 GCA_937890245.1 uncultured Flavobacteriales bacterium | reverse complement strand
GTGGGGTAACATACCATTCCTATTCGCATATAAATGAGTTATTTAAAACGTGAATTTACCCCAATTCCACCATAGACAATCGACATCGCTTTTGTTCGGATGCCCTCTTGGATCAGCGTTTTATTTGTCGGGTCGGGGTGGATGCGGTTTGAGAGGAAGATGAAGGTCAACTCGGCTTCGGGGTCCGTCCAGGCCAACGTTCCAGTGAATCCGCTGTGGCCGAAACTCTGCCAGCTCGCTTGGTCTGAACTTGCGCCCGTGTCTGGGTCGAGCCCTGGTTTGTCCCAGCCCAGTCCTCGGCGCGTTTTGGTTTCGGGCCATGCGCGTTCAGTGAAAACTGCGAGCGCTTCAGTACCCACAATGCGCGTTCCGTACCATTCGCCGCCCATGCGGAGGCATTCCATTAGAAGGGCTAGATCGTGCGCGTCTGAAAACAGCCCGGCATGACCGGCGACCCCACCCAGCATCGCGGCACCCGGATCGTGCACCCGCCCGCAGACCATTTCCATGCGGAAGATGGTGTCGAGCTCGGTAGGCGCAATGCGCTCAGGACGAGACCAATCCGCAGGCGTATACCCGATACTATTCAAGCGCAGTGGTGCGTATATCCGCTTGCGGGCCAGCTCGTCCAGGGGCGCCCCGAGTCTAGATTCTAGAATTTCCTGCAATAGATAGTAGCCGAGGTCGCTGTATCGGTAACGTCCTGCCGGCAAGGGCTCCACGTTGTAAATGGTGTTGCGCAAGGTGTCTACCCAGCGGCAGTCCATGGCTCGCAGGTCGGCAATGCGCACGGCACATTGCTCCAACATCCCAGATTTTTTACAGGCGTACAGCTCGGTGGCTGTCGAATCGTTTGCGGCAACGACGGATTGGTAAAAGGGAATCCACGATGGCAGCCCCGCAGTGTGGCTGAGAATCTGTCGCAAATTCCGTGTGGCCAGTTCCTTGTTTAGCTCGGCGGGGTGCATCGTGGCGATGGGCGCGTCGAGGTCGATCAACCCGGACTCCACTGCCTGCGCCGTCAGAACCGTGGTGGCCGCCACTTTGGTGATGGAGGCCAAATCGTACACGCTTTCAGCAGCGACCGCGCTCGTTTTAGAGGCGTCGAGATGTCCATACGAGGCGTCCACCTGAACCTCACCGCGGTGGACAACCAACAGGCGGGCGCCAGGGAAGGCGCCGATGTCGAGCGCATCGTTCATCAGGGAGTCGAGCCGCACTTGTATCTCAGACCAATGTCCTCCAGCACGGGGCAATCTCGACATCCGAATGCGTTGACCATCGCCCAGCGCCCACGGCCCAGCTGCCACCGGCATTTGGCCCATGGCATCGCCCGTTCCGCTCCACGCGCGCGCCGCAGCTTCCAGGGTGAGTTGGTCTTGGTGATAGGCGATCATCACAGGCCCGGAAAAATCGTCGCCAACATGTGCCGCCGCGTAAGGGCTCGTAAACAAGGTCAGGCCGACTGCAGACTTCTGCTCAAGCTCAGACAAGAAGGCTGCAAGCCCTGCCGGTATGCCAAAGCGCCGGTCCGGACGGTTGCTCTCGTCAACTACATTGACAATCACCAGGCTGTTTTTCGCCAGCGTTTTGATCAGTGCTGGCCAATCCTTTTTCGAAGGCAAACTCTTGTGATGCACACAATCGCAGTCGACTGATTTTCGGAGCTCGGCACAAAATGCCGCGCCCGAGCGGTTCAAGTTCAGAACGCTGACGCGGGTGTAAGGCGGCAATGGAAATGGCGTTTGAACGACGGTGAGCATTGCTGCGCGAATTTCTTTTTGCAGGTCGTCGATGGCGCCTTGCGTATCCAAGCTGTCCTGCGCGCGCTGGCCATCCTGCCGATCAGCCCAGCGTCCAGCGAGCAGCACCCGACGACAAGCCGCACGCACCACGGCGCTATCGAGCAGCCCAGAAGCCACCGCAGCTTGTAGGCTATCCAAGGCGAGCGGTACATCGGAAGGGAAAAGTAGCACGTCGTTGCCGGCCAGAAGGGCCAGGACTTCGCGTTTGCCCGGTGGCACGGCGTCCGCCGCGCCCGCCATCGTGAGGGCATCGGTGAAGATCAGCCCCTCAAAACCGAG
>CALACF010000005.1 GCA_937890245.1 uncultured Flavobacteriales bacterium | reverse complement strand
ATCCCCAAGTGCAGGGGTTAATATACCGATATTCTCAGCGACCGTTTCCAAACGGACTCCATAGGACTGAGAAAAAGAAGTGCTTGCGACTTGGAGGAAAAATGCCATCGTCAAGACGGCGCGAAACAGAGATTTCATTTTGGTAAGCTATTTGGGCTAACGGAGGCAATTTAGGTCAAGTTTCCTCCGGGCACACAATACTGACGAAGGTCACGGTTGCGGATGACTGGTGAGGTCCGGCCAGCGATGCCTATTCTTGCGCAATGGAAGGATTCGTGCAATTGGAAACAGTGGATTGGGCTGTAATTGGTGGGTATTTCGCGCTGGCCTTGGGCATTGGCTTGTGGTCGTCTCGTTCGGCGGGAAAGGACAGTACGAGCTTCTTTTTGGCAGGACGTAATATGCCGTGGTGGCTGCTCGGGGTGAGCATGGTGGCCACAACATTCTCTACTGACACACCAAACCTTGTAACCGATTTGGTGCGATCGCAAGGCGTCAGTGGCAACTGGGCCTGGTGGGCGTTTCTATTGACGGGCATGCTCACCGTTTTTGTGTACGCGCGGCTTTGGCGGCGTTCGGGTGTCCTGACGGATTTGGAATTTTATGAACTGCGCTACGGCGGCCGGGCGGCTGCATTTTTGCGCGGATTTCGCGCGCTGTATTTGGGGCTCGTCTTCAATGTTCTGGTCATGGCGACCGTGAGCTTGGCGGCGATCAAACTCGGCAGCATTTTGCTGGGCTGGCCAGGTTGGCTGACCTTGCTGGTGACCTGCTCCATCACACTTTTGTACAGCACGCTGGGCGGTCTGCGAGCCGTGATCTTGACGGATTTCGTCCAATTTTTCCTGGCCATGGTTGGCTCGGTGTGGGCCTGTATCCATATTTTGGGTCTACCTGAAATCGGTGGGCTGGCCGAGCTCGTCTCCCATCCTGCCGTGGTTGGCAAGCTGGATTTGATGCCCGATTTTTCGGACCCCGCCGCATGGATTCCCGTGATGCTCGTTCCACTTGCAGTCCAATGGTGGGCCAGCTATTACCCCGGCGCCGAACCCGGCGGCGGCGGCTATATCGCACAGCGCATGTTCTCGGCAAAGGACGAAGACCATGCCGTGGCCGCCACGTTGTTCTTCAACATTGCGCATTACGCTCTGCGTCCCTGGCCCTGGATTTTGATCGCGCTTGCGTCGTTGATTGTATTCCCTGAAGTCTCGGATTTGGCTGCGGCCTTCCCTGGCCTGGCAGCCGACAAGCTCGGAGACGACGCGGCATACCCAGCGATGCTGACGCTGCTTCCTCCTGGTCTTTTGGGGCTGGTGGCGGCCTCATTGTTGGCTGCTTTTATGTCTACGATGAGCACGCAATTGAATTTGGGTGCGAGTTATATCGTGCACGATTTTTGGGGCCGTTTCATTCGGCCTGAGGCCAGCGAACGTGCGCGGGTGCGGGCGGGACAGGTGGCCACCGCGATTTCGCTGGTGCTGGGCGCGGGGCTCGGCTTGATGTTGCGCGATGCAGGCCAAGCTTTCCAGCTGCTGCTTTTGATCGGTGCTGGAACCGGAGGCTTGTTTATTCTGCGCTGGTTCTGGTGGCGCATTTCAGCGGTCACCGAGCTGGTGGCCATGGGTGGATCACTCGTGGTGGCAGCCTATTTCACCTTCGTCCACGACGCGGTGGGTGGCGTTGCGATGGAGGACTGGCAGAAGCTGGTTTTGGGCGCCGGTTTGACGACGACCATCTGGCTGACGGCGGCTTTTTTCAGTCGGGGCGAATCGGAGGAGGTGCTGCGTGGGTTTGTGGCCAAGGTTCGCCCTGGCGGTCCCGGTTGGAAGCGTTTCTCTGACGAGGCCAATTCAGCTGCTGGCGATACAAGCTGGGGCGTCCCGCGGCAAGTTCTGGGCGCATTCATCGGCTGCGTGGGCGTGTACAGCGCGCTCATGGGAACGGGCCTTCTACTCTATGGGCAGTCGCTTGAAGGGGGGCTTCTCTGGGGACTGGCCGGACTTAGTGTTGCTGGCATCCTGCGCATCCGACCATGAGCTCCGTCAAAGATGGCCACGAGGGCAAGGATGGCCAGCTGGGCAAGCGCTGGTCGGCATTTGAGGCCTCCGCACCGGGACGTATTTGTCTTTTTGGCGAGCACCAAGATTATCTGGGATGGCCCGCAGTGGTGATGGCCATCGACTTGAGATGTCGCATTCGATTCACGCCCAGAAAAGACCGTTTGGCCTGCTGGTCAAGTCCCGCATTGGGTCTCAGCGCAAGCTATGCATTGGACGCCCTTCCCAGCTCTGTGCGCCCCGAAGGATCGGCTTCGCAAGGAGAGCGCAACGACCATTTGCTGGCCGCCCTGATCGAAGGCCGGGTATTGGGCTGGTCCTGGCCCTGCGGCTGGGATGCGCTCATCGAAAGTGACGTCCCGGTTCAAGCGGGCTGTAGCTCGTCGACCGCCTTGATTAGCGCTTGGACGCTGGCCTTGGCGCGGATGGCTGACGTAGAACTGTCGCCTGCGGCCCTCGTCACAGCGGCGCACCGTGCGGAAGTCTTGCATTTCGACGAAGCGGGCGGGCGCATGGACCACCAGGCCATCGCCCACGGTGGCCTCAACCGTGTTCACGCCAACGGAAAAGTTGACCCGCTCACGCTCGAAGGGCTCGGCAACTTCTTGCTCGGCGACTCGGGCGTGCCCAAAGACACGCAGGCCGTGTTGGCCCGCTGCAACACAGACCGGAGCGGCTCCAATCTCAGTACGGCCACAGCAGTCAATAAGGCCATCGAAGAGGAGGCATCCGCCAAACTCTCGGCCGGACTCAGCAGCCCCGCCGAGCGAATCGCATTGGGAAAACGGATGAACGAGCACCATCGGATGCTATCCGAACACCTCGAGGTCAGCACCGAAAAAATTGACGGACTCTGCGCTGCTGCGCGCGCATCCGACGCCCTCGGAGCGAAGATCAATGGCTCGGGCGGCGGGGGCTGTATGTTTGCCTGGTTCCAGCCCGAAGATCAAGCCGCCTTGCTGGCAGCCTCTGAATCCATGGCTGAGGCCGGAGCGGTGCGCACCGTTCAAGTTCGCCCGGACGGCGGCGCCGTTATCAAAATCGACTGATTGTGCCGAATCCGACCATCATTTTGGCTGCGGGGCTTGGATCGCGGATGAAGGCCGACCCGCGAAGAAGGCCGAAGGCCATGACGCTGATTGGCATTGGGCGAGTGGGCTTGGAGCAAATACCATTTCTGGCCATTCTTTTGCGGCAATTGCGCGCGGAAGGTTGCACGGACGTTTGCGTTGTCGTGCATCCGATCGACGAAGTGACCATGCAATATTTCAATGCGCATCCGCTTGAAAAACTGAAGATTACATATGCAATTCAGCCACTGATCGAGGGGCGGGATAAGCCGATGGGAACGGCCCATGCAGTGGCTTGTGGCTTGGAATCACGGCCGGATTGGGCCGGTCAGTGCGTGGCTGTGTGCAACGGAGACAACCTCCCTCCCACGGGCGCCTTCAGCGCGTTGTTTGGGGCGACATCGCAGGGGGCGCTCCTGGCCTTTGACAGCGCAGGGCTGGGCTTGCCCGCAGATCGAACGCGTGGCTTTGCCGTCATCCACACCGACGCTGGAAATCGACTTACGGACATCGTTGAAAAACCTTCCGACGTAGAAATTGAGGCGTCCCGAACGGCCGCCGGTACGGTGCGGGTTTCGATGAACCTATTTTCTCTCGGGTATGAAGCATTCCTTCAATCAGTCCACAGCTGTCCGATAAATCCTGAGCGAGACGAAAAAGAACTGCCCACCGCCATGCTTCGCTGGTCAAGGCAGCATCCAGGCAAGCTGGCCTGCATTCCCTTTTCCGGACGGTTCCTCGATTTGACACGCCCCGAAGACATTGCTGAAGTTGAGCAAGGGCTGCGGCCTGGCGCGCGCGATTAAATCCGAGCGCTGGCGCTAAATCCGAGCTGCCACGCTAAATCCGAGCGCCCGAGCGCAGCAACACTTCTCCACAGGCGCGAGCGTCACTCAAAGCTTTGTGGTGATCGAGTTCGATGTCAAGCTCCTTACACAAGGGCTTCAACCCGTGCTTCGGCAGCAACGGCCAAGCGAGTCGAGCATTTTCCAAGCTGCAGACAAATTCCAAATCTCGTCCCCAGCGCCGCTTGTCGATGTGATCGAAGGCCGCCAGCAAATGGCGACGCTCGACTTGTATGGCATTGTGCGCGACGATCGGAAGCCCCATCCCCTCCTCCATGATTTCGCCCCAGACCTCTTCAAAATCTGGTGCCTTCATTATATCGGCCAACTTGTACGGCAAATTCCATCCCTGCCATTTTCCGAACTCAGGCGTGATGGGCTTTACCAAGCTCTCGTAAGACCAAACTTCGACGCCTTGATCAAAAATCACGCAACCGATCTCACAGATGTTGCCAAACTGCGAGGTGGCAGCCTCCAAATCAAGCGCTAAAAATTTTGACATCTGGGTATGCGATTTTGAATCCAGCAAGGTCGAGTATTTCTACCCCCAATGCCTCTGCTTTTTTGCGTTTTGAACCGGCTTTTTCGCCAGCGAGTAAAATGTCAACTTTCGCCGACACTCCGGACAGGACTTTCGCCCCTGCTGCTTCCAATATTTCCTTGAGCTCCCGTCGACCGATTTCGTGCGATCCGGTCATGACGATTGACTTTCCGGCCAATGGAGCTGTGCTGTCCACGACTTTTTCGACATATACCAATTCAAGTTCGGCCGCTTCGAGTCGACTGAGTAGCTTAAGATTGGCATCATCTGCCATCCACTTCACCACACTCTCAGCCATTTCGGGCCCGATGCCATCGATGCCCTCCAAGCGCTCGACATCGGCGGTCTTCAAAGCCTGCATCACCCCGGTCTCGCGCATCAGCAGCGACGCAGCCTCAGTGCCGATGTGCCGAATGCCAATCCCGAAGAGCAGCTTCGAAACCGGGCGTTCGCAGGACGTCTTCAAACTTCGGCTCAACTTGCCTGCCTCGACCTCACCCAAGGTTTGGCGGTTGCGCGGCGATAGGCGTTCGAGCAACATGAGCAGGGCCTGTACCTCAGCCCAGGTCCACACCTCGCCGCCAGCAGCCAATTCGCCTGCCAGCAGCTGGCCCAGCCCTCCACCAGCAGCAGTCTCCGCTTCGGGCTCGACACCCAAATCAGCCACCCATTCATCAGGCCACACCACATCTTGGGCGCACAAGCCTTCGGCAAGCCCCAGCGAATCAGCGAGGGCCTCACGTAGGGCTGTACGCCAGTCAACTGACGTTCTACCTTCAAACAAGCGCGCAAACCAGTTCGAAGCCCGGACCCCTTCAATCGCCTTCAACTCCTTGGCCGTTGGCGATTCCCCCGTTTCAAGGTCCCGCGCTTCCTCGCCAAGCATGTCAGCCGCCAACGCACGCATCCAACTCCCCTGCACCGCGTTGCCACCAGCGGTACGTCCCCCCTTCGCTGTCCGGTGGAACCAATTGGCCAGCGCATGCAAAACCCGCGCCAGGCCATCCAATTCCGTCGGCTCCTTGGCCGGCAGGGCAAAGCTTAAAAACCGCTTGTTCCACCCTTTTTCGGCAAGCGGCCCCATCAAATCATACAAATCACCGACATCGTTGAGGACTCCGTGGTCATACAAGAGCTCCACGGTCTCTGGCCCAATCCCGTCGATGTTCATCGCATTGCGAGAGACAAAATGGCTGATGCGCCCCTTGACCTGCTCGGGACAACCCGCTGCGTTCGGACAATAATGATGCGCCTCACCCTCAGCCTTCACCAACTCGGTCTCACAATCAGGACAGCACGTTGCGTAAACGTACTCCAGCGCCTCGGGCAGCCGGCGCTGCAAATCCACGCCCACCACCTTGGGAATGATCTCACCACCCTTTTCCACATATACCCAATCGCCGATGCGCAGGTCGAGCCCACGGATCTGGTCCTCGTTGTGGAGCGAGGCGCGGCGGATCGTCGTGCCCGCCACCAAGACGGCCTCAAGATTTGCTACGGGGGTGATTTTCCCTGTGCGGCCCACCTGGTAGTGAATGTCGATCAGACGCGTCTCACCACGCTCAGTTTCAAACTTATACGCAATCGCCCAACGCGGCGACTTCGCCGTACTTCCCAGCACTTTCCGCTGCCCGAAGTCGTCGAGCTTCATCACAACGCCATCCGTTGCAAAGCCCAAATCCGAACGCTTCTCATCCCAATGCGCGATGTACGCCATCACCGCCTCGACGCTGTCGGCCGTATCGATGGCCCGCTCAATCTTGTAGGGTGTTTGGAAGCCCCAACCGGCCGCCGCCCGAACCGCCTCGCTGTGTTTGGACCAGGCTGCGCTCGACGTGCCAGCTGCGCTCGATTTGCCAGCCTCACCAACATCATCAACGAGCACCTCGTAGATGAAGCACGACAAGCCGCGCTCGGCCACCACGCTGCTCTTCTGGCTTTTCAAGGTGCCGGCAGCGGTGTTCCGCGGATTTGCATACAGCTCTTCTCCAGCCGCTGCGCGGCGCGCGTTCAATGCTTCGAATGCTGCAAAGGGCATTACGATTTCCCCTCGGACCTCCAACAAATCTGGAGCATCTGCGCTCAGTTGTAGTGGAACCGACCGGATCGTCCGCACATTTGTCGTGATGTCCTCGCCCATTTTTCCGTCACCCCGGGTCAAAGCCTGTACAAGCGCCCCTGCCTCGTACCGCAGTGAAATCGCAACGCCGTCGTACTTCAGCTCCATCACATATTGCGCGATTTCACCCTCGGGCAAGCCTTTTGCTGCGCGCGCGGCCCAGGCTTCCACTTCGCCGACATCATAGGAATTGGCCAGCGAGAGCATCGGGCGCTGGTGGTGGACCTTTTCGAATTGGGATGTCACGCCGCCACCTACCCGCTGGGTGGGAGAATTGGGATCGTAGGCCTCGGGGTGCTGGGCTTCCAACGATGCCAATTCCTCGAGCAATCGGTCGAATTCCCGGTCGGAAATGCTCTGCGTCGCTTCGATGTAGTAACGACGATTGTGTGCGTGCAACGCTGCTCGCAATTCCTCTATGCGCTCCAGGTCCGTGCTTTTAAATAGTCCCGACATTCCCGCTCAATATAAGCCCGGCTTCATCGCCGAGATGGCCCGCTTCTTTCCCTGCATATCGACACGCACGCCTACACTCCATCCCTTCGACTGCAATCCAGTTGCCACTTGCATTGTGTGCTCTTCATGGCACTCAAGGACCAGCAAGCCGCCTGGCTTTAGCGTCGCCAAAGCCAGCTCAACCAGGGCGTCATAAAAGAGCAACGGCTGATCATCGGGGACGAACAGGGCCTCGCCGGGCTCAAATTCTGTCACGTGGGCTGACATTTCTTTGCGTTCACTGACTGGGATATACGGTGGGTTTGATACAATCATGGCCCAGCCATCGGCCGGCGATGATTCAATTCCCGCTTTCAAGTCGAGCACATCAACCTGCTTACATTGCACGTCCAGCTTCGTGGCCATTACGTTCTCGAAGACGACCTCCAAGGCAGCCTCCGACAGGTCCCAGGCCTTCACGCCCACGTCTGGCCGCGCCGCTTTGATGGCCAGCGCTATGCATCCGGTCCCCGTTCCTGCGTCCAACACATCGCCACCAGCACCCCTTTCTTTCGGCAGTCCAGCCAAAGCCCATTCCACGAGCTCTTCGGTCTCAGGTCTCGGGATCAAGGCCCCTGGCGCACATCGCAGGCGAAGCCCACAAAACTCCGTCCAGCCCAACACATATTGCAACGGCTCCCCGGCCCCCAAGCGCTCCAACCACCCAGCCAAGCTGTTCAGCTCGGCCTCCGAAAACCGCCGGTTCATCGCTTCGAGCACCGCCCGTGACCGGTCGTCCAAGGCACGCATCAACGCATCGGCTGTCTGCGCGCCTTCTCGCCCATTCATCGGTCCCAATTGGGATAACAACCAACTGCGAACCTGCGCAGCAGAATTGTCCGATGGGAACGCCGAAAAATGCATCAGTTGCGGCGCCACACCGTATATCCATGGGCCGGCAAGCGATGCGGATCCGCGCTCCCTAGCACGTTTTCAAAGCCCCCGATACCCCCCAAATCCCAGCCTTCCAGCGCCAGTTCCACGTCGGCATCACCGAAGTTCAAAACGACCACAACTTCCGACGCGCCCTTCTTGCGGGAAAAGGCGTAAACCGCCTCCGGGTGTGCCGTCTCGATCTCGACAGGCCAAGCCCCCGCGGCCCCAGCATGAAGGGCCTGCTCCTCATGGTGCAGCGCGTTGAGGCGCGTGTAGAACGCCCCTTTTGGCAACGCACTAAAGTCCACGGTATCCTTCTCAAAAAACCGCAGCCGCTTAGACAGCCCCGCGGCTTGGCCCGAGTACATCAACGGCATCCCAAACCAGGTCCCGGCCAACACCGCCATCGCGTCCCCGTTCTCGCCCATGCGCTCCGCAATCGTCCCGTTCCAAGAATTTTCATCGTGGTTCGTCACAAACAGCAAGCGGTAATCATCCCGGCCAAAGCGCTTCTCCTCACGCTCCAAATACCGCCGCAAACTGTCAATCGGGAATTCGCCCGCGGCCACCTTGTTGAACAAGTGGTGCGCATGCCAAGCGTAGCTCATGTCGAAGGCCCGCTTGTGATGGCCTGGATCCTCTGCCTCAGCGAGCATGAAAACCTCGGCATTCACCTGCTCCAAGGCCACCCGCACCCGCTCCCAAAATGGTGTCGGCACTTTCATCGCCACGTCGCACCGGAAACCGTCAACCCCATGGTCGCGCACCCAAAACACCATCGCGCTTTCCATCGCTGCATACAGCCCATTTTCCTCGCCATTTTCCCAGTCCAATTGAGCAACGTCCCACCAATCCGTCCCGAGCGGCGGCTGCAACCCCCCGACAGAATCGAGCAAGTAATACGCCAAGTGTTCCTCGGTCCAAACCGCATCGAAGGCCGTGTGATTTGCAACCCAGTCCAAGATAACGCGCAGCCCGAGCGCATGGGCCGACTCGATAAACGAATCGAATTCTTCAAAACTGCCGAAATCTGGGTTGAGGGCCGTGTAATCCGTCGCTGAATACGGACTGCCCAACGATCCAGAGCCGCGCTCAGCGATGTAGTTGTTTTTGTTCTCACCGCCCTTCCGGTTCACCTCGCCAATTGGATGGACGGGCATCAGCCAGACGATATCAACGCCCATGGCTGCAAGTCTGGGCAAGTCTCGCGCTGCAGCCGACAGAGTGCCTTCCGCTGTGTGCTGCCGCGTGTTCATCTCGTAGATAGTTGCCGACGCAGACCACCCCGGATGCTGCATATGATCGGTTGTATCCGTCGGATTCAGCATTTCTGCATCCGCTGTTTTGCGGTCTGCCGGTGCCGTTCCGCAAGAAGAAATTAAAGCCGCAAGGCCAGCGAGTAAAAGGGTGCGCATCGATTGAAGCTTGTTGTTAAAATAAGGATGTCTGCTCGGCCTCGCCAGATTCGTCAAAGTCGCCCGAAGCATCCTCGACATCTTCCACTTCCTCGACATCTTCCCCTTCCTCGACGATCTCCACAACTTCAGCAGCTTGGTAGGGATCGGGCGTTTCCACCAACTCAAACTTGGCGCGCTTGTCCTGCGAGATTCGCTTTCCGCGCGCCTTGAATCCTTTGACCGAAATGAACTCGGCCAAATCCACCGCTGCTATGCTGAGGTCCTTGGCCCTTGGCTGGATTTCTGGGGCGCCGTGGTCCGTGAACAAGACCATGCGGCTGTCTTCGGATTCGCCTATGAAGAGGACCATGCCGCGGGCCACTTCCGCAACAAATCGCTTGACGTAATAAGCCTCCTTCTCTCCGTCATAGTGCAGGGCCGTCAGCGGGCGCTGCGGGTCCCACTTGGCCAGATGAATCATCTCCTCGGGGAAATGTATAGATATTTCAGCATCGATCAATTCAAAAGCGCCCGTTGAACGCACCACGAGCAACTTGTCCGCCGCCGTAAACGAGCCGAGCAATCGCCCGCGCTGCTCTGTGTTCAGCCGTCTCACCGTGTCGTCATACCAAATCTTGCGCGCGCCCAAGGTGCTGCTGCCTTCGCGGCGCATCTCAATCTTTCGGACCGCGTACTTGGTCACGGTGTTGCCCGCCGCACCACGGCCACGAATGGCAAGCTCGGCAAAGTCTACATCGATGCGAAGCTTCTTCAAACGGGGCGAGCGTCGAAGCAAAACGCTGACCTCCTCGGCTTCGCCATTTGGATTGGCCGAGAACCACAAAACCTGCGAACCGGACGTACCCTTGGTCAGCGGGTAATCCTTGTCGCGCGTGATCGACGTGACCTGAAAACGCTTGACCATCGTCTTTCCGCCGGCGCTGACTTTTCCGTCCCTGTATATGAGGTTGTAGGTTGTGCGTTTGTCGCCTTTCTTCCAAACTGCAACGTGGAGCAGGTCCTGGCCGAAAAACGCCTTGCCTGTCACCTGCGAAACCTGCATCGAACCGTCCTTTCTCACGACGATCACATCTGAAATGTCCGAGCATTCCCCGATCAGTTCGCCCTCACCGCGTGCGAGTCCAATCCCCACAAAGCCCTCCTTCAAATCAGCGTACAGCTTCTGATTCAGGACCGCAACCTTGCGCGTGTCGATCGTCTCAAAGGTCTTCAGCACCGTCTTGCGCTCGCGTCCCTTTCCATATTTCTTCTTCAGCTGCTTGTACCACTCGATCGAGTAATCGGTCAGATGTGCCAAGTGGTTCTTCACCTCTTCGATGTCGACGTCCAGCGCAGAAATCTTCACATCGGCCTTGTTGCTGTCAAATTTTGAGATGCGCTTTATGCGAATCTCAGTCAGGCGCGTCACATCATCGTCGGTCACTTCCCGGAGCAAATGTTTCGTATGCGGCTTGAGCCCCTTGTGGATGGCTGACAAGATTTCTGCCCAAGTTTCACATTCTTCGATGTCGCGGTAAATCCTGTTCTCGATGAAGATTTTTTCGAGCGAAGAAAAATGCCATTGCTCTTGGAGCTCGCCCAAGCGGATTTCGAGCTCCATTTTCAAGAGGTCGCGCGTGTGGTCTGCCGAGTGCCGGAGCATGTCCTTGACCCCCATGAAAACCGGTTGGTTATTATGGATGACGCAGGCGTTCGGGGCAATGCGGACCTGGCAATTGGTGAAGGCAAAAAGGGCGTCGATCGTCTTGTCCGGGGAGACGCCCGCCGCAAGGTGGATCATGACTTCCACGTCGGCGGCTGTGTTGTCTTCTACCTTTTTGATCTTGATTTTTCCGCGTTCGTTTGCCTTGAGAATGGTGTCAATCAGCGTGGTGGTCGTTACGCCATAGGGCAATTCTTCCACGACCAGCGTCTTTGCATCCACCTTGCGAATCTTGGCGCGAACGCGGATTCTACCTCCGCGCATTCCGTCGTTGTACTGCTCGCAATCCGCTTCTCCTCCTGTGGGAAAGTCGGGCAGCAGCTTGAAGGATCGTCCCCGCAGATGGGCCACTGAAGCGTCGATCAGCTCACAAAAGTTGTGGGGCAAAATCTTGCACGCCAGGCCGACGGCGATGCCCTCTGCCCCCTGCTGTAGCAGCAGTGGAAACTTGACGGGGAGCGTCTTGGGTTCGTCGTTACGCCCATCATAGCTGGGCAGCCACGTGGTCGTTTTCGCGTTGAACAGGGCTTCCTTTGCAAAGGCACTCAAGCGCGTCTCGATATAACGAGCAGCCGCGGCAGAGTCGCCCGTGTGGATGTTGCCCCAGTTGCCCTGGCAGTCGAGCACCAATTCGCGCTGGCCGATCTGGACCATGGCATCGCCGATGCTGGCATCGCCGTGCGGGTGGTACTTCATCGTGTTGCCAATCGCGTTGGCCACCTTGTTGTATCGCCCGTCATCCAACTCGCGAAGGGAATGAAGGATTCGTCGCTGAACGGGTTTCAGGCCATCGTCTAAATGCGGGACCGCCCGCTCGAGAATGACGTAGGAGGCGTAATCGATGAAGTACTCATTGTACATCCCATGGACGCGCAACACGCGCTCCATCGACTGGTCTTGAGACGGTTCGCCTTCTGGGTTCTGATCGTCTGGGTTCTGATTTTCTGACATCTTAAATCAGGCAGATGTTTTGAGTTCTTCGGGCGCCTCCACTTTGAGGTGATCGATAACGAATTTTTGGCGCTCCGGGGTGTTGGAGCCCATGAAAAATCGAAGCATCTCATCGAGGTTGTGCTCCCCTCCGACGTCGACTGGATCCAAGCGGATGTCGTCGCCGATAAAGAATTGGAATTCATCTGGAGAAATCTCCCCCAAACCCTTGAATCGGGTTATTTCCGGCTTGACGCCCAATGCGGCAATGGCATCCGCGCGCTCCTTGTCGGTGTAGCAGTAACGCGTTTCCTTCTTGTTGCGCACGCGGAAAAGCGGTGTCTGCAGCACGTACAAATGTCCACGTCGCACGAGGTCTGGGAAAAACTGCAGGAAGAAGGTGATCAGCAGCAATCGGATGTGCATGCCGTCCACGTCAGCGTCGGTCGCAATAACCACTTGGTTGTATCGCAATCCGTCCAGGCCATCCTCGATGTTGAGCGCGGCCTGCAAGAGGTTGAACTCCTCGTTTTCGTAAACGACCTTCTTTGTCTTCTCGAAGACATTCAAAGGCTTGCCCTTCAAAGAGAACACCGCCTGAGAGTTCACGTCCCGCGCCTTGGTAATGCTGCCCGATGCGCTATCACCCTCGGTGATGAAGAGCGTAGAGAGCGGCGCCTTGGCGTGCTTCTTGGTGAAGTGAATCCGGCAGTCGCGCA
>CALACF010000004.1 GCA_937890245.1 uncultured Flavobacteriales bacterium | reverse complement strand
AAGACCACCAGCCGTAGAACACATAACTGCTGAGCACAATCCACGCGTTTTGAATGCGCAACTTTCCATTGAGCATCCAATACACCCCGAAAACCAAGGGCAGGAAGAGCGCGAATTCGACGGAGTTGAACAACATAGGTCTAGGCTGGTTTTCTCGCTCAGGAGGTCAAAGCGCGGGCCATTGATCGGAGGGCTTGTCCAGTGGTGCGAAGATTTCCCCGTTTGGTTGCCTCACCGAGCAAGAACCAAGCGTGGCGAATGTGCTTGAGCTTGTACATCCCGCCGATCTTTCCGTGAGCACGCTTTTTCAGCCGCAGGACCTTGTCGATGCCGCGCAATTGGCGACTTATTTTTCCAACATTCAATGCGGACCCGAGCGATTCAGATGTGCTATTTGGTTGTCGATAGATGGCGGTCACATTTGTCGAGAACTTCATCTTTGTGCATGCGAGCAAAGCCCGATTTGAAAACTCCCAATCATCTGTTGTGTCGAGTCTTTCATTCCAATGAAGCTGATTTGTCGAAATAAATGACCGCTGGAACAACGCACACATGGTCTGAAATGGATATGAAAATTGGGCTTGATCGTGTGGGACTTCGTCGCCCCAATAGGCATCGGTTAGTTTCCCGTTGCGCTTGTGCTGAGCACGACTGACGACAAAATCAGATCCCGTTGTGCTAAGTAGGTCGAGATCGTGCTCCAGTTTATGAGGGAGGAGCCAGTCGTCTGAATCTACCCAGAGGACAAACGGTGATTGTCCATGGCGGAATCCGGCATTGCGAGCTGCAGCGGCACCAGCTCCGGCGTGAACAATCCGGACGGCGTTGAATTGATCGCTCTCGTTGTTTGCTTCCGCCAGCGCACGATCGATTTGTGCGACTTCGTCTTCGGAGCAACCGTCATCCACGACGATTAGTTTGACCGGTCGGTATTTTTGTGCGACCACAGTTTCGAGCGCCTCCAGGAAATAGGGTACGCGCCCTTTGGTGGGCATGATTACATCAACTGAAGTTGTGCTGGACTCGAACATCGCCCGAAAAATAGCCGTTACTTTCGGACGTGCGACTGCTTTTTTTGACAGATGGACTCTGGCCTTTCCAACTTGGGGGTACGCAGCGACATAGCACGCTGTTGATTGCCCAATTGGCCTCTCGTGTGGAAAGTCTAACTGTGGTATACTGCGGTGCAGCAGGCGAGCAGGCCCCAGATATTTGTACGGTAGAGGCTACAATGCCAGAAACTTCTCGAGGACTGGTTGAATGGGTTCCTGTCGCAATGCCAGGTCAAGGATCTCTCCCTGGCCATTACATCCGGGAAATGCGGTCTTATGCAAAGGCTGTTGCAGCTGTAGTTGGTGCTGATTTTGACGTTTGCTATGCACAGGGCATGACGGGTCTTGCCCTGCTCAATGGGCCTTTTCCGGTGATGGTGAACCTGCACGGCCTAAATATGTTTTTCCAGGCACATACGGCTAAGCAGTGGTTGACTCAGCGCATGCTTCAGCCCATTGCCGGGCAAATGCTGGCCGCTGATTCGGTTGTTTCGTTGGGCGGAGAGTTGACTGAGATATTGATGTCTGTAGGCTGTGACCAGACGAGAATTGTTAATCTGGCCAATGCCTTGGACCCAGAAGAGATTCCAGAAAATTTGCCGTTGAGACGCTTGAATCCAGAAATCGGCAGGCCGCCGCGCTTTGTTTTGGTAGGGCGGCATGAGCCGGCCAAGGGGTTTGATGTGCTGATTGCAGCTCTGGAGAAGATGGACTTGGCCATTGACTTGGACTTGGTGGGCGAATGGCCGGACTTGGTTTCGCCGCCGCATCGGGTGAAACACCACGGGGTGGTGATGGACCGAATTGATCTGATGCAAATTTTTGATCAGGCCGACGTATTGCTCTCGCCCTCCTACTCAGAGGGCATGCCCACTGTTATCCTCGAAGCGATGGCTCGGGGATTGGCCGTTGTGGCGACGGATGTCGGTGCGGTACGGGAACTGGTAGATGAGGAAACGGGTTGGTGTGTTCCCGCTGGGGACCCCGAAGCGTTGGCGGAGGCCATGACGGCTGCTGCATGGGCAGAGCCCAGCGTGCTTCAATCGATGGGCGAGAAGGCGCACAAGAAAGTCCAGCGCTACACCTGGCCGAGGATTGCCGATGAAACGGTGAAAGCCCTCGAGGCGATGATCAGTCAGTGGAAATCTCGATGACCCGGTCGCATCGATCGGCCAAGGCGCCATCGTGGGTTACGAGCAAAACGGTGACGCCGCGGTCTGCTTCGGCGCGAAGCAAGTCGTGGACTCTGTCGCGCAACGTCACATCCAAGGCGCTTGTGGCTTCATCCAAGATCAAGATTGGCCGCTTGTGAAGCAAAGCGCGTAGCAAGGCCAAGCGCTGCATTTGACCGCCGCTCAGGTTGGACCCGCCGGCGAGCAATTGGTATGAGAGGGGCGCTTCTCCGAGGCAGTCACCCAATTCGAGTTGATCCACCAAAGCCATGGCGTCCTCTTCGTTAAAAGGCACGTTTTCAAGACTGAGGGTGAGGTTTTCCCAAACAGTTCCTGTGAATAGGAACGGATGCTGTGAGAGATAACTCGTGCAACGCAGCCAATCCGCATGTGAAATATCGACGCCGATGGCGCGCTCGACGCCGTCGGCATCTGCGATGCAAATTCGTCCGCTTTCCGGCAAGTGAAGCCCCATAAGGGCTCCGACCAGGGTGCTCTTGCCCGATCCCGATCCGCCCACGATGGCGTGCATTTTTCCAGGCCCGAAGGTCTCTGAGAAGTCGGTCATGACCGGCTCGTCATCGCCATAGCGAAGCACAACCTTTTCAACCGAAAAGCCCATCGGCGCTGTTGGTTGAACATTGGTCGAGCCGCTGTAATTCCCATCGACACGCGTGGTGTTTGCTGCGATTTCAATCGCCTCCATCAGATAATGTTGCCCGCGAATGGCAATAATTCTACCGTTCAGTCGGCTCATTGCAGGCATCACGCGGTAGGCGCTGAGAGCGAGAATGGTGAGCGTTGAAAAAGAACTCAGGTCAGGGTTGACTGCAAGTCCGATGATAATCGAACCCGCGACGGCGGTGACGGCCAGGGCTTCGAACAAACGGACGGGCATCGCTTGCAGGACGACGGTGTTGCCGTTGACCCTGAACAATCTCCTGGTGTCGCGTAGAAAATTGGCCTTTACCTTGTCAACTGCTCGGAAGGAAATGAGTTCGACAAAGCCGCGTATTGAGTTGTTTAACAGTGTGTTGATTTTCGGAATAATTTTCTTCTGCAAAGCGCTATACCGCTTCAGTCGCTGATTTGTCACCTTTCGAATGACCAGTGTTCCAAAAAGTAAAATGAGACCGACCCCGCCAAATGCCAAAACATCGTAGCTCAACAAGCCAATGATGATCAATGCCACGACGACGACTTCGGTGAGCAAAGAAAGGATGCCGACGAGCACTTGGTCAGAAAATCTCAAAGGCCAATTGCTGATTTCCGTGAGAATTTTCCCGGACTCCATCGATCGCAATTGGGCAAAGGAGGAGGAAAAATGGTAATCCCACATTTGCCCCTGCAGGCGATGGGCAACCGCCATGGAGAAGCGTGCCTGATAGAGCGCAACGAACATTCCGAAAAACGCCTTAAAGAAGAAACCGCCTGCCATCAAGAGGCTGAGCAAAATCAGAAACTGCACGTCATCTGCCACGCCCAACCATCGCTGCGACCAATCAAAGACAGCAGCCAAATAACCGTTGCTGTGAATCGCGCTGCGGTCCACGACCAGTCCGATGACCGGCACGACAATGGCGAGTCCGAGAATGTCAACGAAGCTGTTGGCCAACACCCCGCCGAGCATCAGCAAGGTTCGGCGCCGCTCCCGCGAATTCAGCAGCGCATATACGCGCTTTGCAATGCTATAAACGGAAACTTGGTCCGACGCGCTCATTCAGTTCAGCTGTTGCGAATGATGGTTTGCACCCGGTCAGGTCCGAGCGAAACGATGTCGATCGGCACGCCCATTTTCTCCTCGATGTAGACCATGTAATCGACCAACGTTGAGGGCAATTCCTCCACGGTCCGAATGCCTGTCTGATCGCCAGGCCAACCCGGCATGTCCTGCGTCACAGGCTGAAGTACGCCTTCATCCACGTTGTATGGCAGACGATTCGTCTGCTCGCCATCCACGTCGTAGTGCGTACAGACTGGGACCGTATCGAAGTCGCCCAAAACGTCTGCCTTCATCATGCAAAGCTTTGTCACACCATTGATCATCGTCGCGTAGTGCAGGGCTGGAATATCGAGCCATCCACAGCGGCGTGGCCGCCCTGTTGTCGCTCCAAATTCATGTCCGGCCGCCCGCAAAGCGTCGCCCGTTTCGTCATGCAACTCGCTCGGGAAGGGCCCCGATCCGACCCGAGTGCAGTATGCCTTGAAAATGCCGATCACCTCTCCAATCCGATTGGGCGCAATGCCCAAGCCTGTGCATGCCCCAGCCGAAGTCGTGGTAGAAGATGTGACGAAAGGGTAAGACCCAAAATCGATGTCGAGCAAGGCGCCTTGTGCACCTTCAGCCAAAACGCGTTTGCCCGCGTCGAGCTGCTCATTGATCCAATGCTCTGAATCGATCACCTGCATGTTCCGTAAAAACTCGATCGCCTCAAGCCACGCAGGCTCAAACTCGCTCAAATCGTAGTCGTAGTCAAAATGCGCCAAGAGCCCACGGTGCTTGCTCACCAAAGCGTCGTAGCGCTCCTTGAAGTCAGGCCGGAAAATATCACCGACCCGCAAGCCATTGCGCCCGGTCTTGTCCATGTACGTCGGCCCGATGCCGCGCAATGTGGATCCGATCTTCTTTTTTCCCTTCTCCTTTTCGTTTGCCGCGTCGAGCAACCGGTGGGTAGGCAAGATTAAATGTGCCTTGCGCGAGATGAGCAGCCGAGGTTTCACTTCAACGCCCAAGGCCAACAGCTCGTCGACCTCCTTTCGGAAAATCACCGGGTCGATCACTACGCCATTGCCGATCACATTCATCACCTCCTTGTGAAAAATCCCACTGGGAATGGTGTGCAGCACGTGCTTGATGCCGTCAAAAATCAGGGTGTGGCCTGCATTGGGCCCGCCTTGAAAACGGGCAATGATGTCGTACTGAGGCGTCAGCACATCAACAATTTTACCCTTTCCTTCGTCCCCCCACTGGAGTCCGAGAAGTACATCGACTTTCATCGTTTTTAATTAAGCGTGCAAGTTAGCCCCGCCGGCTCAGTCATCATGCCTGTGGACCATGTGAACCACTTCAACTTTTCGCAACTTTTCAATAAGCTCTCCCAAATGCCTTGTGTCCTGCACCAACACGTCCACTTTTCCCTCGAAAATTCCGTCCAAACTCTCGAAACTGACCCGCTTCATATCGACGTTCATGTCCGACGAAATAATCTGTGTGATTTGATTGACCAATCCCACATCGTCTATTCCCTTGAATGCCAATGAAGCCTGCGCCCGCGGTGTTTTTTTTGCCGACTTGCCCTCGTCCCACTCAGCTTTGAGCACCCGGTAACCATACTTGGACATGAGCTGCGTGGCGTTCGGACAGGCCGAGCGGTGCACTTTGATTCCGCCACTTACTGTGACAAAACCGAACACATCGTCTCCAGGAATTGGTTTGCAGCAATGGGCAAAGGAGTAATCGAGTTTTTGTCTATCCGCTCCCAAGACCAGGGCCGACCCTTTGTCGGGCATTTTCTGCAAAGCCGGAGCCGTCTTCGAAGCTTTAGGCGAACTTTTCTCAGACGCCTTCTTCTGGTCGGCCAGCGAGGCGTCAAACGTCAAGCGGCCCGCTCGAATCTCATGGGGCGGCAGCTCTTGAATTTGGATGCGCTCTTCGGCGATCCGCAAGAACAGTTCGGCCGGGCTGTCGAGCTTCAATCGGTCCACGTAAGCTTGGATATTTGCCTGGATGAACTCGACGTGAAGGGCCCGAAATCTCCTGCGGAGTCGGTCTTTCCCTTGGGCCGCTAGTTTGCGAGAATCCGCCTTCAGCGCGCTGCGAATTTTTGCCCGCGCACTCGCGGTCACCACCATGTTTAGCCAACTCTCACGTGGTCGTTGCTTGCGTGAAGTCAGGATTTCCACTTGATCGCCGCTCTGCAACACATGCCCAATGGGCACCAATTTCTTGTTCACCTTCGCACCAATGCAATGCGTTCCAACCTGCGAGTGCACGCGAAACGCGAAGTCGAGGGCCGTTCCACCTTGGGCCAGCACCACCAAATCACCATTGGGCGTAAAAATGTAAACCTCGTCGTTGAACAGGTCCAGCTTCAACTCATCGACAAACTCCAGGGCGCTGTCCTGCCCCGATTCGATCACCTCGCGGATCTGCCCGATCCATACGTCGAGCCGGCTGTCTTCGTTCTGCCCTTTGTATCGCCAATGCGCCGCGTAGCCCTTCTCTGCGATTTCGTCCATGCGCCGGCTGCGGATCTGCACCTCGACCCATTTTCCA
>CALACF010000003.1 GCA_937890245.1 uncultured Flavobacteriales bacterium | reverse complement strand
ACGATTGAAACCGACGCTTGAAACCGACGCTGAAACCAACGCTTGAAACTGACGCTTGAAACTGACGACATGTTTAAACTGACTCCATCCCTTTCTTTTTTGTTTGCCTTTGGGGCGGCCGCGATCCTTTCGCAAGCCATTGCTCTTCAGGGTGTTCAAGCCCAATCATTAACGGAAGCCATGCCGGCAGCCTTGACGGAGCTGATGCCTGAAGTTCAGATAGTTGGTGCTATTGATGTGGCAGGTCTGGAGCGAGAGGCGGCCGAAATTGCGGAGCATACCGGCCGGCTGCTCGTCGGCAAAGTGCTGGACCGGGAGATTGACTTCTTTGAAGTTGCAAGCGTTGCGGTTGATGCAGCAGGCGCTGCGCTTTTTTCTGCAGCCTTTGAAGTCCAGTACGCCCGGAGCTTGGCGGTGCACTTCGACCAATTTCACTTGCCAGCTGGCGTTCAGATGTGGTGCACTTCGGACTTGAGCGCGAGCCTGAGTGCAAGCCCGAGCAATGAAGCTGCAGCATGGGTCGAAGGTCCATACGATCAGCGCGAAAACAACGAGCATGGCCGCTTTGCCACGGGCGATGCGTTGGGATCAGTGGCCACCTTGTGGGTGCGCGTGCCGGCGGGAACAATGGGCACAACACAGCTTCATATTGAGGGCTTCAATGCCACCTTCGCTTCAGTCGGTGCTTCGGTCGGCGCTTCAGTCGGCGCAAGCGAGCGCGGAGGCAGCGCGGCCTGCGAGGTCGATGTGGCCTGTCCTGAAATCGGGGGCTGGGAATGCCAACGCGACGGGGTCGTGCGCCTCTCCATCATTCAAAGCGGCGGCAGTTATTTGTGCTCCGGGTCTATGGTCAATACGACCTCACTCGATTGCCGCCAGTACTTGCTGACGGCCTTGCACTGCGCAGACGAAGTCACCGAGGAGGAGTTTCCGCTGTTGAAGGTGTATTTCAATTACGAGAAGCCGGAGTGTGGCAGCGGCAACGGCATGCTTTCACATAAACGGACCGGCGTGGTTCGATTGGCCGACTCAGACGACAACACCCCACAAGGATTCAACGGGTCAGATTTTTTGCTGCTCGAAGTGGAAGATGCAATCGCAGCGACCTGGCCGGTCTACTACAACGGTTGGAATGCGGTGAACCAGACGAGTGATTGGGGCACGGGCATCCATCACCCTTCGGGCGACGTGAAGAAGATCTCGACGTACAGCGAGCATTTGACCAGCTCTTCCATTGGCGGCTTCGGCACCCATTGGAGCGTCACATGGGTCGAGACTGAGACCAACCATGGCGTGACGGAGGGCGGCAGCTCAGGCAGCCCGATCTTCAACCCGGCGGGCCTCATTGTCGGCACCCTCTCGGCGGGCTTCTCGGCCTGCTCGATCGGCGGCGCAGGTGGCGG
>CALACF010000002.1 GCA_937890245.1 uncultured Flavobacteriales bacterium | reverse complement strand
TGATGCTCAGGGGCCCTGGGACATCGGCACGACGCTGTCAACCACCCATTTTACGGGAGACATTGGCAATGGAAGTTCGACGCGCCGGGGCTTCATCATGGACTTGCAAGTGCCAGAAACCCGAACGGCACAAGGTGTTTTTGCGCGCCGTCGGCTCGGCGGTAGCGGCTGGTCATTGCGCGCCGATTTCACACGCTTGACAATTTCCGGCGACGACGCCTTGACGGAAAACGCGCCTCGACGGGCCCGCAATTTGCATTTCCGGAACCAAATGACCGAGTTGGCAGTGCGCGGAGAATTTGCAATCCACCACATCCCCGATTTACTACAACGCGGATTTTACACACCGTCTTTGACGCTCACTGGTCACGTGGGGGCGGCGGTCCTTTGGCACAATCCCGAGGCCCGGGTTATCAGGGGAAATCGACTGTACTCAACTTTGATCGAAAACGAGTTGACCACGCCTGATGCTTGGCATGCACTTGCACCGATGCAGACGGAAGGTGTGGCCTACGCAACGACCGTAGCGGTAATCCCCGTCGGGGCAAGCGCCACGATGACGATTTCCCAGCGCCGCAATCAGCCGAGCTGGCGCATCGGATTGGAGGTCTGCTGGCGCTTTACCTTCACTGATTACCTCGACGACATTCACCACACTTATGGTGATCCGTCTGAAATGAGCACCTTGGGCGAGGCGCTCAGCAGTCAAGTTGATTTGGACTTGCTGACCTTCCTCGGCGACGAAGCAGGCGGCCTGGGTTCGCATTCCTATGTCGACCCGGACCTCAATGGCGGGATGACTGTTATTCGTGGCAACCCGCAGAACAACGACAGCTACGGCACTATCAGCCTCTCACTGAGCCGGGTCTTGACGCGCTCGAGCAACTACGGCCGGTCGATTCGCCGGTCAAAGCAGCGCCGCAAAACAAGCCGCCGCGCTCGCTTCTAAAAGCACCGAAGAATGCGCTTCTGCAGGCATTGATTTTTTGGCGTTTCTCGTGTGGAGATGCTACCTAAATTCGCAACCGGTAAATCGATTGCAATGCAGCACCTAAGTCCCTCCATTCTCACAACTTTCAAGTCGGCCACCTTGCTGACTTGTGCCCTTTTCCTCGGACTTTCAACCTCCACCGTTTCTGCCCAAGGGCCGGAGTCATCGGCGAGTGTGTTGACCATCGGCGGCGAAAAGGTGAATTCCGCAGACTTTGCCCACATCTTCAAGAAGAACAACCGTGAGAGTGCGATCACAGCAGAGGCGCTCGACACCTACATGGAGCTGTTCATCAACTTCAAGTTAAAAGTGCTCGAGGCGCGCGAGCTCGGCATGGACACTGCGCAGGCCTTCGTCAATGAACTAGCGGGCTATCGCACCCAGCTCGCCCGCCCGTACTTGACTGACAACCAGTTGCTCGAGTCGCTCGTTCAAGAGGCGTACGCCCGGACCCAAGAAGAAGTACGGGCCCACCATATTTTGATCAGACTTCCAGAAAATGCAGGGCCAACCGACACTTTGCACGCTTGGAACCGCGCTTCCGCCATGATGGAGCGCTTGGTAAGCGGAGAGGAATTCGAAGCCCTGGCCAAAAGCAAGGGTGGGTCTGACGACCCGAGCGCCCGTGACAACGGTGGAGACCTGGGCTGGTTTCGCGCCTTCGCTATGGTCTACAGCTTTGAGGACGCCGTTTACAAGGCGCAGATCGGCGACGTGGTCGGACCGATCCGCACGCGCTTTGGATACCACGTGATCCGACTGGACGACCGCCGCGAAGCGCGCGGCGAAATTCTCGCCGCTCACATTATGGTCAAACCGACCAATCCCGAGGAGGCCAAGGCAAAAATCCACGAGCTCCACCTCCAAATTTCCGAAGGGGCAGACTTTGCTTCATTGGCACGCCAACACAGCGACGACCAAAGCACCAAGAGCAAGGGCGGCGAATTGCCCTGGTTCGGCACGGGTCGCATGGTGGAGGCCTTCGAAGAGGCGGCTTTCGCGCTGGTGAACGCAGGCGACATTTCAGTGCCCATCCAGACTGAATTTGGCTGGCACATCATCCAACGCTTGGACTACAAACCCACGCCGACATTGGAGGAGAGCCGCAAGGACATCGAGAAACGAATCCAGCGTGACAGTCGTTCGGAGTTGACCCGCCGAAGCTTTATCGACCAACTGGCCGCCAACTACGGCCTGGAGTTGAAGGACGACGCGCTGGACAAAGTAATCGACGCCGTTGCCGGCATGGATAGCGTCTGGGCACCGATCGAGTTGACGAAAAAACGTGACCGCAAGAAGGTCCTGCTCGTATTGGATGATGAAAAAGTTCGCGTACAAGACTTCGTAACCGCCGTGAACCAGCGCGCAGCCCGCATCAAAATCAAGGGCCGCAGCGCCGAGCAAATCGTGGATGAGGCCTTCAACGGATTTGTAGACGACTTGCTGATTGCAGAGGAGGACGTCCGCCTCGAGCAAAAGCACGACGCCTTCCGCCTGCTCATGGAAGAGTACCACGACGGCATCTTGCTCTTCGAGCTCACCGACCGCAAAGTCTGGAGCAAAGCGGTGAAGGACTCGACGGGATTGGCCAATTTCTGGACTACCCACAAGAACGAGTACCTTTGGGACACGCGGGTGAGCGCACGCATTGTGCACGCATCTGACGAGGCCGCCGCCGCCCGAATTCGCGCGGTGATCCAGTCCGATGGAGACGTGGAAACAGAGCGCCGGGAAATGATTTCAGTCGACCCCTTGAGCATCAATATCGAGCGCGGATCCTTCGAGCTTGGCAGCAATGAGTGGGCTGATTTGGGCTTCTCCGAGCTCGGTGGAATTGGCATCACGAAAAACTGGGAAATTGACGGGCAAATCGTCTTCGTGCAGGTGCGCGAAGTGACCGCTCCCATCGGGAAAACACTCGACGAAGTGCGTGGAAAAGTCATCGCTGACTACCAGGACTTCCTTGAGACAACGTGGGTCGATGCGCTGCGTGCGCGGACTCCGTACACGATCCATACCGACGTGCTTCACGGCATTCAGTGAGCTGGAAAATCGCCTTGATTGCGACAACTGTCGCATGCGTAAGCACAGGTTGCGGCTTGCGAAAATCATCACCCGAACCGGTGAAAGTGGTGGCGCGCGCTTTTGAATTTAATCTAACGACCGACGCTTTGGAGGCGGCCATCCCAACGCATCTCTCGGTGGCGGACTCGGCGGCCTGGGCCCAGCGGTACCTGCGCGACTGGACGGCTCAAAAAACGCTCGTCCACCGGGCGCTCGTTGAACTGCCCACTGAATTGCAGGCCTTCGACAAGGAAATTGAGCTGTACCACCACACCCTCTTGACCTACGCCTACGAAGAGCAGTACCTCGCCCAACATCTCGACACGCTGATCACCGAATCTGCATTGGCAGCCTTCCACGGTGAGCATCCCGAATTGTTCATCCTGGACGAGCCTGTGGTCAAGGCACGGTGGATGGCATTTCCCGCTGGGGCGGATTGGCCTCGGGACGTGCAAGACTTGAAAAAATTACTGCGGTCGGAGAACCCAGAGGACTTGTTTGCATTGAGCAATCGCTGCCAGGACGCGGGCATTGGCTATGATTTGGATGCTGAAATCTGGTTGCCCATTTCGCAGCTGCAGGCTGTGCTATCAGTTGATCGCGACGAATTACTCAGGGCCGGGCGCGCGCGATCGGTCGTGAAACTCGGCGATAAAAAGTTGAGTTTGTTGCTCGTTCAAGCCCAATTAAACGCGGGCGACCCCAGCCCAACATCGCTGGTTGCAGAACGCATCGGTGAGCTCATCATTCATCGGCGGCGCAAACGTACCTTGGTCGCCATGCGCGAAGAATTGGTGCGTTCGGCCTTTGCCGAAAATGCAATTGAAATCGAAGAATGAACACCTTTCAATTATCACTCCGCCCGCTCTTTTTGGGTTTGCTCATCGCATGCTTTGGAGCCCCAGTCGTCGGCCAAGACAGCGCGTCGAGCGCACCGAAGGACAGCTCTCACTACCAAGTGATCGACGGAATTGTCGCGGTGGTGGGCGACCATATCATCTTGCAAAGTGAAGTCGAATCGCAGGTCTTTCAGATGCTCGCTTCGGGCATGATGACGAAAGGGCAGCCTGTTTGTCCGGTCGTTGAGCAGTTGATGTTACAGAAATTGTTGCTGCATCAAGCTGAA
>CALACF010000001.1 GCA_937890245.1 uncultured Flavobacteriales bacterium | reverse complement strand
CGTGCCGATCTTGTTTTTGACGGCGCGAAGCCAGCGCGAAGACACGCTCGAGGGTTTCGAGGCAGGTGCAGACGACTACATGGCCAAGCCCTTCTCGATGGAGGAGCTACTCGCCCGTATTGAGGCAATTATGCGCCGTTCGGCGGCCCTGCCCGAGGGCGATGAGGAGGTGATCGACAAGAAAATCGGCAACTACGTATACGACTACAACCGGCAAACGCTCACCATCAACGGGAAGTCTAGCCGCCTGACCACCAAGGAAAACGAGCTCTTGTTTTTGCTCGCCAAGGAGGCCAATGGGCTGCTCGAGCGCGATTTTGCGTTGAATGCAGTTTGGGGGGAGGCCAATTATTTCAATGGCCGCTCCATGGACGTGTACATCGCCAAGCTGCGAAAGCACTTCAAGGAGGATGCGCGCGTGGAAATATTGAACGTCCACGGAAAGGGGTTCAAGTTGCTGACGAGCTGAGTGCGCGGGATTTTAGGCGACTTTTGCGGTAGAATCAGCCCGTCGTGATCCCGAAGCAAACCGTAGATGCCATCATGCAAGCCACCGTCGTTGAAGAGGTGGTGGGCGACTTCGTGCAGCTAAAAAAATCGGGCTCTAATTTCCGAGGACTCAGCCCGTTTACGAGCGAGAAGACACCATCATTTTACGTCGTCCCGTCCAAGGGGATTTTCAAGGACTTCAGCTCGGGCAAGGGCGGCAGCGCGGTGACCTTCTTGATGGAGCACGAGAAGTTGACCTACCCCGAGGCACTTAAATGGCTGGCTGGAAAGTACGGGATCGAGATTGTTGAGCGGGAGCAGAGCGCCGAGGAGGTGGCCGAGCGTACGGAGCGCGAAAGCCTGGCTGCGGTGGCTGCCTTTGCTCAGAAATGGTTCACCGAGCAGCTTTGGCAAACGGACCAAGGCAAGAGCATCGGGCTGGGGTATTTTCGAGGGCGCGGCTTCAACGATAAGTCGCTCGAGGATTTTCTGATAGGTTACGCACCCGAGGGCGACCGCCGTTCGTCGGGCTTGTTTGCGGCGGCGGCCATGTCGGCTGGCTACGAAAAGAAATGGCTACTCGCCGCGGGCCTCTGCAAGGAGCGTGAGGACGGGACGCTCTGGGATTTCTTTGGGGGGCGGGTAATTTTCCCGATCCGCGATGTGACGGGCCGGGCGATAGGCTTTGGCGGCCGCACGCTGCGGAGCGACAAGAAGATCGCCAAGTACTTCAACAGTCCGGAGAGCCCGCTTTATGATAAGAGCCAAGCGCTCTACGGCATCCACATGGCGAGCCGTGCGATTTCGCAGGAGGACCGCTGCATCTTGGTCGAGGGCTATACCGATGTGATGGCCATGCGCCAGGCCGGGGTCGAGCACGTGGTGTCGTCTTCAGGCACAGCACTTTCCTCGCGACAGGTCAAGTTGATCAAACGCTTTACCTCACAGGTGACGATGCTGTTTGACGGCGATCCAGCGGGCCTTCGAGCGGCTGTTCGCGGGGTGGACATCGTATTGAGCGAGGGGCTCGACGTGAAGGTGGCAGTGCTGCCGGACGGCGAGGACCCCGATACTTTTGCCAAGGCCCGGACGGCCGATGAGCTGAAGGCGTGGCTCACTGAGCACGCGACGGACTTCATTCGATTTAAGACGGACCTTTTGACGGCGGAAGCTGGGGAGGATCCGATGGCCCGCGCTGAGCTCGCCCGTTCTGTGGTTGGGAGCATTGCGGCGGTGCCGGACGCCTTGAAGCGCAGCGTGCTGTTGCAGGAGAGTGCGGCGCAGTTGGGCCTGAAAGAAGAGGTCCTCATCGAGGAGATGCGGCGTGTGGCCGTCGAGAAGGTGGCCGAGCAAAAGCGCGATGCCGCGCGGGCCGAGAGAGCTGCTGCGGGCCGGGTTCATCGGCCTGCGACCACAGCTGGACAGTCGGCGGTCGCCCCCGACCTCGTGGGCCAACCCCCGCCAGATGATCCGTTCACTGTGGGGCCTCGCCTCGCAGGAGAGACCGGGCAACCTGCCCGAGAAAAGGACTTGCTTCGCTTGCTGCTGCTTTATGGTGAACAAAAGGTGAGCTTGCCGGGTGAGCCCGTTGGCGAAGGGGAGGACGCGGTGCCTGGCCCGCCCGTTGAAATGTCTTTGGCGGCATGCCTTTTTGAGGAACTCGAAGCGTTGAATATTGAAATTGCGCACGGTACGGTTCGGAATGTGCTGGCGATCTACCGGAAGGCGTTTGGTGCAGATGGGAATTGGGACACCAAGACATTGACGCATCATCAGGACATGGAAATTGCCAAGCTGACCGCGGATTTGCTGATTTCGCCGTACGCCTTGAGTGAGAACTGGTCGCGGCACGGCATCCACCCGTCAGAAGAGGGGGGGCGGTTGATCGAGGCTTTGCAGTCGTCGCTTCATCGCTTGTTGCTCGATGAGGCGCGGGCGGAGGCGGCGCAGGTTTCAAAGGCGATTGAGTCGTCAGAAGGCGATGTGACCGCGTTGTTGCGGAAGAAGATGGAGATTCAGGCCCGAATCAAGGACCTGAGCCTGCATTTTGGGAGCACGATTCTGAGCAATTGAGCCCGGAAATTCAAGCGCCGATCAATCCTCTGGCCACCAATCTTCGATGGTCACGCGCGGTTTGATTTCCCCCCGGTAAGTCTCGCTTTGCACGTTGAACACAGCGGTGAACTTGGGGCAATCACGCCAGGCCTCGAAGCGGTCTCCAAAGTGGAATGCGATGGTTTCCACTGGATAGGGCATGTCGTCGCTTCCGAGCCCGATCCGTATATGCTTGCCCTCTTTGCCAACGAGTTTCGGAGTGAAGGCATGTTTCAAGCCCCGGGCGAGGAACACGGGCGCTTTCGCGCCAGGTCCGTAGGGTTCGAATTGGCGGAACTGCTGTAAAACGGAAGGTTTGAGCTCGGTTAGGTTCACCTCCATGTCGTAGTAGCGTGGCTCGGCGACTGGCCCGTTCTCACATTGCTTTTCGACGGCAGCGTCCAGGGCAATGGCAAATTTCTCCTCGCAGCCCGTCTTGACGGTGAGCCCCGCAGCCATGGCGTGTCCCCCGAATTGCTCGAGGAATTCCGCGCACTCCTTGATCGCCTCGTGGATGTCGACCCCTGCGACGGACCGGGCGCTCCCTACGAGAACGCGCTGTTCGCCTACTGAGCTGGTAGAAATATCGTCGGAAATGACGACTGAGGGTCGATGCCGATGCTCGATCATCCGGCTGGCGACGATGCCGACAACGCCACGATGCCAACCCTTGCCCCACACTACATTCACGTGGGGATAGCGGTCGTGGCTGTCGAGTTGAGCGAGTGCTTCTTGGGTCACGGCGGCGTCGTACTCGCGGCGCATGTCGTTGAGTCGGTCGAGATCATCGGCCATCTTATTGCACCCTGCATTGTCCTGAGAGATCAATAAATTCACAGCCTCCATGGCATGACTGATCCGACCAGCGGCGTTGATTCGTGGCGAAATGCGGAATAAAATATCCCGGGAGGTCAGCAAATCCGGCGAGCAATGTGCGCGGTTGAGCAGGGCGCTGATGCCGGGGCGCGCTTTCGTGGCAATCTTCCGCATGCCGTGGTAGAGCAGCACGCGGTTTTCATCGGTCACCTCCACGAGGTCGGCGGCAATACTCAGGGCCACGAGGTCGAGTCCGTCGTATGCAGAATCTTCGCTCAAACCGCGCACATCGGC